>NZ_JBKOTV010000005.1:0-135371 GCF_049738055.1 Streptococcus sp. CL6.22
CTTTAATGCTTGGGGGATTGTTCTATAGGAGGGCTAGTTTAGTTCTCTTTTTTGTTTTTTAGTAAGAACCCGAGACCTAGAAGGGCAAGGAGACTAATTCCTGCAAACAGGAGTTTGTGATCGTTTTTGGTTCCTGTATTTGGAAGTTCAGCTTGTTTAGCTAGAGGCGCAGGTATATTTTCCTTGCTAGGGTTTTCTACTGATTCGTTTTGAACAGCTTCACTTACAGATGATGCTTGTGCTTCTTGTGCTGGTTGTTCAGCTTGTGAATCAGCTGTAGCTTGGCTAGGTTTATTTTCTGCATCAGCTACTTTTGCATCTGGTTTTGCAGAATCAGGTTTAGTTTGTGGAGCTGGAGTTTGCTGTTCCGGTTTGACTACTCGGTTTGACATATTGTCTTGGATATTATATTGCCCTTGTTCTTGTTTTAAGCTAGAAAGGTCAAATTCTGGTTTTTCTTCCACAGCTGGGGCAACGATGGCACCGCCTTGAGAGATTCTAAGAACAGTAGCTGTAAGGGCATTTAATTTCAAGCCTTTTTCAGTCCATTCGAGTCCTTTCGGGTTGGCAATTCCTACTGGCCCTGCTTGGTTTTCATCTGCTAAAACTTCAGCATTTCTGAGGTGGGCAAAGGCAGTTCCCAAATTAAATTCGCGAGCTTTTTCGTCCGCATTGACAAAGACTGCGTAGATGTCTCCATTTGGAGCAGTGATTTGGTAGCCAATTACTACGTCCTCTTTTGCCACACCATTTTGGCCTGGGACAGTGATGAGGTGGACACGGTCTTTGATATCTTGGAGACTCTTAAGTCGGAAGGCATCTGTAGATTGACGAAGAGCAATCAACCCTTTCATATAGTCACGGCTCTTGACATTTTCAGGATATGCTTTTCCATCTGTAGCCTTAGTCCAGTCAAACTTGTTAATAGCATCACTCGAATCGTAAGAGTCATGGATGAAGTAAGGATAGTCAAATGGATTGCCGTCCTTATCACGCAACAAGTGAGATTTGTTTGGAACCTTATCCTCCGATACTGGAGTCTTGTAGGCTGGGTCACGGAATTGTTTAGTACGTCCGTATTCCTGACCAGAGTGGATAAACGGAGTTCCTTGAGATGTCAAGACCATGAGGTTTCCAAGTCGCAAACGACGGTGGATTTCAGCATAGTTCTCAGCCTTGCTTGGGTCTTTTTTGATAGACTGGGCGATGATGTCAAAGAGGGTCAAGTTATCATGGGCTGCGATGTATTGGATGACATCTCCAGGGCTGTCAGCTTCAAAGTTGGTTGGTTGAGCAATGATATTTTTGAAGATGGTGTTGATATCACGCTTGCCACCTGTGATAAAGGCAGGTTGACCTTCGTTTGGATAACCAGACTTGAGGTTGTTACGAATGTCATCTGAAAAGACAGCGACTGTATCGGTATGTTTCATCCAATCTTGGTCAGCAGCTTTAGTAGGCATGTTCTCATCACCTGCATAGGTTCTCCAACCTTCACCAAGCATGATTAAGTGTGGATTGAGGGCGCGTGCGGCCTTGTACGCTTCTTCAATAGAAGCTGCATCATGGTCTCCCATCATATCGAAGCGGAATCCATCCACTTTGTAGGTATCAACTAGATATTTGATAGAGTCAACTAGGAGTCGTTTGGTCATATGGTGGGTTGTCCCCAAGCGTCCACCACCAAAGCTAGTGCGAGGTGTCCCATCAGCATCCATAAAGTGGTAGTAGTTTGGCTCTAAATCTTCAAAGATATCGACCTTGGCTGTATGGTTATACACTACATCTAGGATAGCTCCCATACCACGTTTGTGGATCTCGTTGATGAGGTTTTTAAATTCTGCGATTCGTTTTTCTGGATTTTTAGGATCGCTTGAATACATACCAGTCAAGGAGAAGTAGTTTTGAGGATCATATCCCCAGTTATAGTTGCTGTTGCTTGAAGCATAGTCAGACAAGCGTTCATGGTTTTTCAATTCATTGACAAAGTAGTAAGACAAGACTGGAAGGAGCTGGATGTGGGTTACACCCAAGTCTTTGAGATAGTCTAGTTTTTCAATAAATGCTTCAAAGGTACCAAATGGTTTGGTTAAGTCTTTTGCAATGGCAGGATCTGAAGTAAAGTCACGCACATGAGCTTCGTAGATAACGGCATCTTCACGAGTCTTGAAATTGTGAATCTTACCATAAGTCAAGTCTTGAGGTCCGAGTTTGGCTGGATCTACAAAGGCGGCTTTAGCCACTTTATGGGCATCGTCAATCTTAGCATCGTCACTATTCCAAGCAGCGAGGGACTTAGCGTAAGGATCGAGTGCAAGAACAGTTTTACCTTGACGTTCGATTTGGTATTGATAATAGTATCCAGTGAAATCTGTGATTCCGAGTTTGTTTGTGCTATCTAGAGTTTGTTTCCAAGTTCCTCTTTCCCCTTTTTCAAGAGCGACAGTTCCAACCACTTTTTCAGGGTTATTCTTGTCGTAGACAACGACAGAAACCTTGTCAGCACTTGGTGACCAAAGGGTTAAATCAACTTGTTTTCCTTCTTCTTTTAGGTCAGCTCCAAGTTTGCCATCATAACTGTAAGTCTCATCTTTCAGACGCCAGCTTGTTTTGGTAGTGAATTGGTCAGCGTTGTAGCTCACGGTATAAGGATGTTTTGTGTCCGAGAAATCTCCACTGTAGGTCACTTTCTTACCAGCTTCATCGATTGCAACATCGGTGATAGCTACTTTATTTCCTAGGTGATTAGTGATGTTGGAGTGTTTGAGGATATCCTCTTTTTTAGCACCGACAAGTGTTGAAAAACTACTCTCAATGCTAGAAGTGCCTACGTGTTGGGCTCCTGTCATACGGATATCATGGACATAGTATGGATTTGTGTAAATCGATTCATCATCGTCTTTTAGGAAAATTTGGCTATGATTTTTTAAATCTGTGAACTTATAATCTTCTTTACGGATTTTCACATCGTCTCCTTGTTTGTTTCTGTCTAGTAATAAAAATCCAAGGTCTTTAGCTGCATCTTTGAGTGGAATATCGATATAGCGACCATATTTGCCTGTAGCCGTAAAATCTGTTCCGTTAGGCCATTCACCACTACTTGGATTTTTCACATCTCCCCAGTACCAGAGAGATTTCTTGTCATAGTTGCCATCTGTACGGTAGTAGTTGACGCGAATAGTTCCTGCAGGTTGTGGCTCGTAAGAGAAAACCTTGTGTTCTTGGTCCAACCAAGCCTCATTCATATTTGGTGCCAGTTTTTCTATCGATTTATCGCCGGTTAGATTTTTCCCAGCTGTATTATTGATGAGGAAGCTAATTTTCTTGGCTTGTTCTCCCTTTAATTTGACATCTAGGTAGTAGCCATAGTCATCTTTTTTGGCATCCTTAAAGGACAAGGCTCCGTTAGGCCAGTTTTCAGATGGTTTTTCAACATCGTCCCAAGTCCATAGTCCTTGAGCATCCTTGTTTTCTTCAGGAAGCTTTTTGACATGGATACGGAAGTAGTTGTCTTCTATTGGTTCTTCTGCCTTAGTTTCAGTCGTTACTGGACTCGTAGAAGTAGTTGGTTCACTTGAACGATCTTGTCCGGTTTGTGGGGCTGAATCGGCGGGAGTTGCAGCAGGAGTAGTTGGCTCTGTTGCAGGTTTTTCTTCTGTTTTCTTTAGGGAAGCGTTTGCACTATCGGGTGAAGAAAAATCGCTTTCGTTCTTGCCAGCGATGTTTGTTGCATCAGTAAGAGGTTGAGTAAGGGAGGTCGTATTTCTGTTGCTGGGTTCGTTAGTGGTTGGTGTATTTTCGTTTGCTGAGATAGTTGGTGTAGCCATGGCAAGCAGAATAAGGCTTGCTCCAATAAGGACAGAACCAGTTCCATTTTTGAGGGAACGGATGCTGTAGACCATTTTTTTCTCAGTTTGAGATGGTATTTTTCTCATAATGATTCTCCAATCAATAAATTTCTATCATCAGTATAGCACTTAGTAAAATAAGATGCAAGCGTTTTCCTAAAATTAAAATAAAAGAAAAAATCGCAACAAATTTTGTTACGATTAAGCCAGTATTTCTTATAGGAAAAGATTTTGTCAAAAAATCGTTAATCCCCTTGAAAAATCTAGCTAAATAGGGTATAATATGAATAATCATTTGTCGTAGGTTTTGTCTGAAATATTGTCCAGACAAGGCTCACAGCAGTTAAATCTTCTGAAGAAGTCAGATTTAGCTGCTCTTTTTGTGCTTTTTTTCAGGATTTTGAGTGCTTGTAACAAAGACTTAAAGATTCTGAAAATTTATCAAGAGGACACGGTGATAGGGGTTTTTAAAACCATATGACGATTAGAAAAGCCTGATTGACAAGGCTTGAAACTTATTTACAAAGGAGAATCATCTTGGCAGGACATGACGTTCAATACGGGAAACATCGTACCCGTCGTAGTTTTTCAAGAATCAAAGAAGTTCTTGACTTACCAAATTTGATTGAAATTCAAACTGACTCATTCAAAGATTTCCTAGACCATGGTCTGAAGGAAGTGTTTGAAGATGTATTGCCAATTTCAAACTTCACAGACACAATGGAGTTGGAATTTGTTGGATATGAAATCAAGGAACCAAAATATACGCTAGAAGAAGCTCGTATTCACGATGCTAGCTACTCAGCACCAATTTTTGTAACCTTCCGCTTGATCAATAAAGAAACAGGCGAAATCAAAACCCAAGAAGTTTTCTTTGGTGATTTCCCAATCATGACTGAAATGGGTACTTTCATCATCAATGGTGGTGAACGTATCATCGTATCTCAGTTGGTCCGCTCACCAGGTGTTTACTTTAACGATAAAGTTGATAAAAACGGTAAAGTGGGCTACGGTTCAACTGTTATCCCTAACCGTGGAGCTTGGTTGGAACTTGAAAGCGACTCAAAAGATATCGCCTACACTCGTATCGACCGTACTCGTAAGATTCCATTTACGACATTGGTTCGTGCGCTTGGTTTTTCAGGAGATGATGAAATCTTTGATATCTTTGGTGATAGCGAATTGGTTCGCAACACTGTTGAAAAAGATATCCATAAGAACCCAATGGACTCTCGTACCGACGAAGCTTTGAAAGAAATTTACGAACGTCTTCGTCCAGGTGAGCCTAAGACTGCTGAAAGCTCACGTAGCTTGCTTGTAGCTCGTTTCTTTGACCCACGTCGTTATGACTTGGCAGCTGTCGGTCGTTACAAAATCAATAAAAAACTCAATGTTAAAACACGCTTGCTTAACCAAACTATTGCTGAGCCATTGGTAGACCCTGAAACAGGCGAAATCTTGGTAGAAGCTGGAACAGTCATGACTCGTAGCGTGATTGAAAGCATTGAAAGCCATTTGGATGGCGACTTGAACAAGATTGTTTACATTCCAAATGATGCAGCGGTTGTGACTGAGCCAGTTGTTCTTCAAAAATTCAAGGTTGTTGCTCCAACTGATCCAGACCGTGTTGTAACGATCATCGGTAATGCTAATCCAGATGACAAGGTTCGTATCGTCACTCCTGCAGATATCCTTGCTGAGATGAGCTACTTCCTCAACTTGGCTGAAGGGCTTGGCCGTGTAGATGATATCGACCACCTTGGAAACCGTCGTATCCGTGCGGTTGGTGAATTGCTTGCTAACCAAGTACGTCTTGGACTTTCTCGTATGGAACGTAATGTCCGTGAACGGATGTCTGTCCAGGACAACGAAGTCTTGACACCACAACAAATTATCAATATCCGTCCTGTAACAGCTGCGGTTAAAGAATTCTTTGGTTCATCACAGTTGTCACAGTTCATGGACCAACACAACCCACTTTCTGAGTTGTCTCACAAACGCCGTTTGTCAGCCTTGGGGCCTGGTGGTTTGACACGTGACCGTGCTGGATATGAAGTACGTGACGTGCACTACACTCACTACGGTCGTATGTGTCCAATCGAGACACCTGAAGGACCTAACATCGGTTTGATCAATAACTTGTCATCTTACGGACACTTGAACAAATATGGTTTTGTTCAAACACCATACCGTAAAGTTGACCGTGAAACAGGTGTTGTTACGAACGAAATCGTTTGGTTGACAGCCGATGAAGAAGATGAATTTACTGTAGCACAGGCTAATTCTCGTCTGAATGAAGATGGAACATTTGCTGAGAAAGTTGTCATGGGACGTCACCAAGGGGTCAACCAAGAGTATCCAGCGAATGTTGTTGACTACATGGACGTATCACCAAAACAGGTAGTTGCCGTTGCGACAGCATGTATTCCTTTCTTGGAAAACGATGACTCCAACCGTGCCCTCATGGGAGCCAACATGCAACGTCAGGCTGTACCATTGATTAATCCTAAAGCACCTTACGTTGGTACTGGTATGGAATACCAAGCAGCCCACGATTCAGGAGCGGCTGTGATTGCTCAGTATGACGGTAAAGTTACCTATGCAGATGCTGACAAGGTAGAAGTTCGTCGTGAAGATGGTTCATTGGACGTTTACCACATCCAAAAATTCCGTCGTTCGAACTCAGGTACTGCTTATAACCAACGCACTCTCGTAAAAGTTGGTGATGCCGTTGAGAAAGGCGATTTCATCGCTGACGGACCTTCTATGGAAAATGGAGAAATGGCGCTTGGACAAAACCCAATCGTTGCCTACATGACTTGGGAAGGTTACAACTTCGAGGATGCCGTTATCATGAGCGAACGCTTGGTGAAAGACGATGTCTACACATCTGTCCACCTTGAAGAATACGAATCAGAAACACGCGATACAAAGCTTGGGCCTGAAGAAATTACTCGTGAAATTCCAAACGTTGGGGAAGATGCCCTTAAAGATCTTGACGAAATGGGTATTATCCGTATCGGTGCTGAGGTTAAAGAAGGGGATATCCTTGTAGGTAAAGTAACACCTAAGGGTGAGAAAGACCTTTCAGCTGAAGAACGGCTCTTGCACGCTATCTTCGGAGATAAATCTCGTGAAGTACGTGACACTTCTCTTCGTGTACCACACGGAGCTGATGGTGTGGTTCGTGATGTTAAGATCTTTACACGTGCAAATGGAGATGAATTGCAATCAGGTGTCAACATGCTGGTTCGCGTCTACATCGCTCAAAAACGTAAGATCAAGGTCGGAGATAAGATGGCCGGACGTCACGGAAATAAAGGGGTTGTCTCTCGTATCGTTCCTGTAGAAGATATGCCTTACCTTCCAGATGGAACTCCAGTCGATATCATGTTGAACCCACTTGGGGTGCCATCACGTATGAATATCGGTCAGGTTATGGAACTCCACCTTGGGATGGCAGCTCGTACTCTTGGTATTCACATCGCAACACCAGTCTTTGACGGAGCAAGTTCTGAAGATCTTTGGTCAACTGTTAAAGAAGCTGGTATGGATAGCGATGCCAAAACAATCCTTTACGATGGACGTACAGGTGAACCATTTGATAACCGTGTTTCTGTCGGAGTCATGTACATGATCAAACTCCACCACATGGTTGATGATAAATTGCACGCGCGTTCAGTCGGACCTTACTCAACCGTTACTCAACAACCACTTGGAGGTAAAGCTCAGTTTGGTGGACAACGTTTCGGTGAGATGGAGGTTTGGGCTCTTGAAGCCTACGGTGCATCAAATGTCCTTCAAGAAATCTTGACTTACAAGTCTGACGATATCAACGGACGTTTGAAAGCTTATGAAGCTATTACAAAAGGAAAACCAATTCCAAAACCAGGTGTTCCAGAATCCTTCCGAGTTCTTGTCAAAGAATTGCAATCTCTTGGTCTTGACATGCGAGTCCTTGACGAAGATGATCAAGAAGTGGAACTTCGTGACTTGGATGAAGGAATGGACGAAGATGTCATCCACGTAGATGACCTTGAAAAAGCCCGCGAAAAAGCAGCACAAGAGGCTAAAGCAGCCTTTGAAGCTGAAGAAGCTGAGAAAGCAACAAAAGCGGAAGCAACAGAAGAAACTGCTGAATAAGAATAAGCAGTTCACTTAGAATAGAAAGGGAAGAAATAGTGGTTGATGTAAATCGTTTTAAAAGTATGCAAATCACCCTAGCTTCTCCAAGCAAAGTCCGTTCATGGTCTTATGGAGAAGTCAAAAAACCTGAAACAATCAATTACCGTACCTTGAAACCAGAACGTGAAGGACTATTTGATGAAGTTATCTTTGGTCCTACAAAAGACTGGGAATGTGCTTGTGGTAAGTACAAACGCATTCGTTACAGAGGAATTGTTTGTGACCGTTGTGGGGTTGAAGTAACGCGTACAAAAGTTCGTCGTGAGCGTATGGGGCACATTGAGTTGAAAGCTCCTGTATCTCACATCTGGTACTTCAAGGGGATTCCAAGCCGTATGGGCTTGACCCTTGATATGAGCCCTCGTGCCCTCGAGGAAGTTATCTACTTTGCAGCTTATGTGGTGATTGATCCTAAGGATACACCACTTGAGCACAAGTCTATCATGACAGAGCGCGAATACCGTGAGCGCTTGCGTGAGTATGGTTATGGATCATTCGTTGCCAAGATGGGTGCCGAAGCTATCCAAGACCTTCTAAAACAAGTAGATCTTGAAAAAGAAATTGCTGAACTCAAAGAAGAGTTGAAAACAGCTACTGGACAAAAACGTGTCAAAGCTATCCGTCGTTTGGATGTTTTGGATGCCTTTTACAAGTCTGGAAACAAACCTGAATGGATGATTCTCAACATCCTTCCGGTTATTCCACCAGATCTTCGTCCAATGTTGCAGTTGGATGGTGGCCGTTTTGCCTCATCTGACTTGAACGACCTTTACCGCCGTGTTATCAACCGTAACAACCGTTTGGCTCGCTTGCTTGAGTTGAATGCACCAGGTATCATCGTTCAAAATGAGAAGCGTATGCTTCAAGAAGCGGTTGACGCTTTGATTGACAATGGTCGTCGTGGTCGTCCAATCACAGGACCAGGTAGCCGTCCACTTAAATCATTGAGTCACATGCTTAAAGGTAAACAAGGACGCTTCCGTCAAAACTTGCTCGGTAAACGTGTTGACTTCTCAGGACGTTCCGTTATCGCCGTTGGTCCAACTCTTAAGATGTACCAATGTGGTGTGCCACGTGAAATGGCGATCGAGCTCTTTAAACCATTCGTGATGCGTGAAATCGTTGCCCGTGATATCGTGCAAAACGTCAAAGCAGCTAAACGCTTGGTGGAACGTGGAGATGAGCGTATCTGGGATATCCTTGAAGAAGTGATTAAAGAACACCCAGTACTTTTGAACCGCGCACCGACCCTTCACCGTTTGGGTATCCAAGCCTTCGAGCCAGTCTTGATTGATGGTAAGGCTCTTCGCTTGCACCCACTTGTCTGTGAAGCCTACAATGCCGACTTTGACGGGGACCAAATGGCCATCCACGTACCGCTTTCAGAAGAAGCCCAAGCAGAAGCTCGTATCCTCATGCTAGCTGCTGAGCACATCTTGAATCCGAAAGATGGTAAACCAGTTGTTACTCCATCTCAGGACATGGTTTTGGGTAACTACTACTTGACTATGGAAGAAGCTGGCCGTGAAGGTGAAGGAATGGTCTTCAAAGACCGTGACGAAGCCGTTATGGCTTACCGTAATGGTTATGTTCACCTCCACTCACGTGTTGGTATCGCAACAGACAGCCTCAACAAACCATGGACAGAAGAGCAAAGACACAAGGTCTTGCTTACAACAGTTGGTAAAATCCTCTTCAACGACATCATGCCAGAGGGTCTACCATACTTGCAAGAACCAAACAATGCCAACTTGACAGAAGGCGTTCCAGCTAAATACTTCTTGCCACTTGGTGGAGATATCAAGGAAGCAATCAGCAAACTTGAACTCAACCCTCCATTCAAGAAGAAAAACCTTGGAAATATCATCGCTGAAATCTTCAAACGTTTCCGTACAACAGAAACTTCTGCTCTACTTGACCGTATGAAGAACCTCGGTTACCACCACTCAACTCTTGCAGGATTGACAGTGGGGATTGCCGATATCCCAGTCGTTGATGACAAAGCTGAAATCATTGAAGAATCACACAAACGTGTAGAACAAATCACCAAACAATTCCGTCGCGGTATGATCACAGACGACGAGCGTTACAATGCTGTTACAGCTGAATGGCGTGCTGCCCGTGAGAAACTAGAGAAACGTTTGATTGCCAACCAAGATCCTAAGAACCCAATCGTTATGATGATGGACTCTGGAGCCCGTGGTAATATCTCAAACTTCTCACAGCTTGCCGGTATGCGTGGTCTGATGGCTGCTCCTAACGGACGTATCATGGAATTGCCAATCCTTTCAAACTTCCGCGAAGGTTTGTCAGTACTCGAAATGTTCTTCTCAACTCACGGTGCCCGTAAAGGTATGACCGATACGGCCCTTAAGACAGCTGACTCAGGTTACTTGACTCGTCGTTTGGTTGACGTTGCCCAAGACGTTATCATCCGTGAGGACGACTGTGGAACAGACCGTGGTCTCTTGATCCGTTCTATCGCAGAAGGAAAAGAGATGATCGAGTCTCTTGAAGAACGTCTCAATGGTCGTTACACTAAGAAAACCGTTAAACATCCAGAAACTGGTGCAGTGATTATCGGTTCAAATGAGTTGATTACAGAAGACAAGGCGCGTGAAATTGTTAATGCTGGTGTGGAAGAAGTGACTATCCGCTCTGTATTTACATGTAACACTCGTCATGGTGTCTGTCGTCACTGTTACGGTATCAACTTGGCGACTGGTGATGCGGTTGAAGTTGGTGAAGCAGTTGGTACAATCGCTGCCCAATCTATCGGGGAACCTGGTACACAGCTTACAATGCGTACCTTCCACACGGGTGGGGTTGCCTCAAATACCGATATCACTCAGGGTCTTCCTCGTGTCCAAGAAATCTTTGAAGCCCGCAATCCTAAAGGGGAAGCGGTTATCACAGAGGTTAAAGGACAAGTTACTGCTATCGAAGAAGATGCATCAACTCGTACTAAGAAAGTCTTTGTTAAGGGTGAAACTGGCGAAGGTGAATACGTCGTTCCATTTACAGCTCGTATGCGTGTTGAAGTTGGAGACCAAGTAGCGCGTGGTGCTGCTCTTACAGAAGGTTCTATCCAACCAAAACGTCTCCTTGCAGTTCGTGATGTCTTGTCAGTTGAAACTTACCTTCTCGGTGAAGTACAAAAAGTTTACCGTAGCCAAGGGGTAGAAATCGGTGACAAACATATCGAGGTAATGGTTCGTCAAATGATCCGTAAAGTCCGTGTCATGGATCCAGGTGACACAGATCTTCTCATGGGTACCCTCATGGATATCAATGACTTTACAGATGCCAACAAAGATGTCCTTATTGCAGGTGGAGTTCCAGCGACAGGTCGCCCAGTTCTTATGGGAATTACCAAAGCCTCACTTGAAACAAATAGTTTCTTGTCAGCGGCTTCCTTCCAGGAAACAACTCGTGTCCTTACTGATGCGGCTATCCGTGGTAAGAAAGACCATCTCCTTGGACTTAAGGAAAATGTTATCATCGGTAAGATCATCCCAGCTGGTACTGGTATGGCCCGTTACCGTAACCTTGAACCACATGCTATCAACGAAGAAGAATACCTTAATCCTCCAGTAGAGGAAGAAGGGGATGAAGAAATAACAGAAGTAGTTGTGGATACTGCCGTTGAAACTGTGGAAGAAACAGTAGAATAAAAGAGAATGAGAGAGCCTTCGGGTTCTCTTTCTCTTTTCTGAAAACTTTCTCCATTTTTCCATGAAATGTGGTAAAATAATACTCAATGAAAATCAAAGAGCAAACTAGGAAACTAGCCGTAGGTTGCTCAAAGCACTGCTTTGAGGTTGTAGATAGAACTGACGAAGTCAGCTCAAAACACTGTTTTGAGGTTGTGGATAGAACTGACGAAGTCAGTAACCATACCTACGGTAAGGCGACGTTGACGTGGTTTGAAGAGATTTTCGAAGAGTATAAAAGAAAGAAGCTGACAAAGGAGACAGGTATGGAACAAACATTTTTTATCATTAAACCAGACGGTGTAAAAAGAGGATTAGTGGGTGAGGTGTTGAAACGCATCGAACAACGTGGATTTACAATCGAAAAATTGGAGTTGCGTACAAAGGTTTCAGAAGGGTTAATTGATCAGCACTATCAGGACTTGGTTGGTCAAAGTTTTTACCCACCGATTCGTGAATTTATGACTTCAGGACCGGTTCTTGTAGGTATCATTTCTGGTCCCAAAGTAATTGAAACTTGGCGGACTATGATGGGTGCAACTCGTCCAGAAGAAGCTTTACCAGGAACTATTCGAGGTGATTTTGCAAAAGCTGCTGGAGAAAATGAGGTTATCCAAAATGTTGTGCATGGTTCAGATTCAGAAGAGTCAGCTAAGCGAGAAATTGCTCTTTGGTTTGAAGAGAAATAGTAAAAGTTTGATGTAAGGGATACTTGCGTCAAACTTTTTTGCATTTTAGAGTAGAAAACTGACAGTTGAGAAATATTCTAGCAATGGTGAGGCTTTCTAGCATATAATAAGAGCAAGTATGGAGGAAGAATGATGGAAAAAATGAAAAAGCAAATTCGAGTTTTGTTATTGCTGACAGTTTTTGGTCTTAGCAGCTGTTCTTGTTTAAGTTTATCTACTTGGGCCTTGATGTTAAATCAAAACTGCTTCTATTATTTAGTTGGCATGTTGCTTCTTGCCAGTATTGGTGCAGGGCTAAACTATTATAGAGGGCAGGGAAATCAACATTATTCAGTTTTTAAGGAAGATAAGCAACAATTCTTGTATAGTCTCTTGCTCTTAGTAAATATTTTGGGTTTAGCTTTAATTGTCATAGAACATATCCTTGCAGGAAATACATCCGTAGAAGGATTTGTGGAAGCCTTTCTACCGAGTTTCTTTTTCTTATTTGGGATTGATTTGTTAGTTTTTCTGCCGATTCAGAAGTATGTAAATGGAGTGAAAAAGTTTTTGGGAAAGAAGGAAATCTGTTTTATTAGTGGACTAGCTATTCTAATCTTTCTCAGAAATCCTTGGATGCTATTGTCCATGACCTTTTATATTGCCTTGGGGATGCTATTTCTAGGACTGTTGGTGCCAAAAGTCATTCGCTGGGAAGTTTCATTTTACAGTCATTTGATGAGAGATATCTTGTTAGTTGTTTTCTTGCTGTTTCTATTTTAAGAACAAAAAAAGAGATAGTTCTAGTTTTACAATTTATAATATGGAATTCATAGATAATATCTCGACAAAGAGCAACTTTTTGGTATAATAGAAACATGTACACTAAAAACGAAGAAGAGTTACAGTCCTTAGGTGAACGTTTGGGCTATTTATTAGAAAAGAATGATGTCTTAATTTTAACTGGTGAACTTGGAGCAGGCAAAACGACCTTTACAAAAGGTCTTGCTAAAGGATTACAGATTACTCAGATGATTAAGAGTCCAACCTACACTATCGTAAGAGAGTATGAAGGTCGTCTTCCTCTTTATCATTTAGATGTTTACCGCATTGAGGGGGATGCTGATTCTATTGATTTAGATGAGTTTCTCTTTGGTGGCGGCGTGACTGTCATCGAGTGGGGACATCTTTTAGGTGATGTCTTACCAGATACCTATTTAGAATTGGAAATTCTAAAAGAAGAAGACGGTCGCAGATTAAACTTCAAAGCCAAGGGTTTGCGTGCAGAAAAACTCTTAAAGGAGCTTCAACATGGAGTATGAGTTGCTCATTAGGGAAGCAGAAGTTGAAGATGCGGCTGAATTAGTATCATTTTTAAATCGTGTCAGTGTAGAAACAGATTTTACCAGTCTGGACAGGAATGGCATTTTGATGACAGATACTGAGATGGAGTTGTTTTTGGATAAACAGGCTCACTCTGAAAATCAAATCACTTTACTGGCCTTGCTGAATGATGAAATTGCTGGTCTTGTGAATATCACAGCTGATCAACGCAAGAGAGTTCGTCATATTGGAGATCTCTTTATTGTGATTGGTCAGAAGTATTGGAATAATGGACTGGGGAGTTTGTTACTTGAAGAAGTCGTAGAATGGGCACAGGCTAGTGGCATTCTTCGTCGACTTCAACTAACTGTCCAAACTCGCAATCAGGGTGCAGTTCATTTATATAAACAGCATGGCTTTGTAATTGAAGGTAGACAAGAGCGCGGTGCGTACATAGAAGAAGGGAAATTTATAGATGTTTACCTGATGGGTAGACTGATAGATTGATAGAAATATGGTTAAAAAAATTATTGGAATGGTGCTAGCTTTTCTAGCTGTGACAGTTTTAGGTGTGGGTGTTTTTGCTTATACTATTTATCAGCAAGGTACAGAAACCTTATCAAAAACCTATAAAAAGATTGGGGAAGAAACCAATGTTATTGAGGCTACTGAACCCTTAACGATCCTTTTAATGGGGGTTGATACTGGAAACGAAGAACGAACGGACCCTTGGGAGGGAAATAGTGATTCCATGATTCTTTTGACAGTTAATCCGCACACGAAAAAGACCATGATGTTGAGTTTGGAACGTGATATCCTGACTAAAATTCAGCATAAAGATGGTAGTATTGAAGAAGCGAAACTGAATGCCGCCTATGCGGGTGGAGGTGCAGAATTAGCTATCTCAACCATTCAGAAGATGATGAACATCCATATTGACCGCTATATTATGGTCAATATGCACGGATTACAACAATTAGTCGATGCAGTGGGTGGTATAACTGTCAATAACACGCTAGGTTTCCCGATTTCTATTAGTGACCAAGAGGAATTTAATACTATTTCTATTGGTGTTGGGCAACAAACTCTAAATGGAGATGAAGCTCTTGTTTATTCTCGCATGCGCTACCAGGATCCAGAAGGAGACTACGGACGTCAGAAGCGTCAGCGTGAAGTCATTCAAAAGGTTGTTGAAAAAGTTCTTAGTTTGAATAGCGTTAGTCACTATCAGTCTATCTTAAAAGCTTTAAGCACTAATATGCAGACTAATATTGATTTATCTGCGAAAAGTATTCCAAGCTTGTTGGGCTATAAAGATTCATTTAAAACCATTGAATCACAACAGTTGAAGGGTGAGGGAGAGATGTTGCAAGGGATTTCTTACCAGATTGTTTCGAGAGAGCATATGTTGGAAATGCAGAATATATTGCGACGTTCTTTGGGACAAGAAGAAGTCACTCAGCTGGAAACAAATGTTGTCTTATTTGAAGATTTGTTTGGACGGGTGCCTGTTGGTGATGGGGAGAATCAACAACAAGGTGTCTTTGTAACAAATGAAGTAGAATAGTTCATTTGTTGATAAAAATAAAAAAATCAATCGTGGGAAATTTCCTGCGATTTTTTCAAAAAAATACGAATAGATAGGTAGGAGGAAACATGAAAGCAGAAATCATTGCTGTTGGAACAGAGATTTTGACAGGGCAGATTGTCAATACCAATGCTCAGTTTTTATCGGAAAAACTAGCAGAGATTGGGGTAGACGTATATTTTCAGACGGCTGTAGGAGACAATGAAGCTCGTCTCTTGTCTTTGCTCGAAATTGCCAGTCAACGGAGCAATCTGGTGATTTTAACAGGTGGTTTGGGTCCAACTGAGGACGATTTGACCAAACAAACTTTGGCTAAATTCTTAGGGAAAGCATTAGTCTTCAATCCTCAGGCGCAGGAGAAGTTGGATGTCTTTTTTGACCAGAGACCAGACTATGCCCGAACACCGAATAACGAAAGACAAGCTCAAATTGTAGAAGGGGCGACTCCACTACCAAACGAAACAGGACTGGCTGTTGGAGGAATGTTAGAAGTGGACGGAGTGACCTATGTCGTTCTTCCTGGTCCACCAAGTGAATTGAAACCCATGGTCTTAAACCAACTTCTACCCAAGTTGATGACAGGGAGCAAGTTGTATTCCCGAGTTCTTCGTTTCTTTGGAATTGGCGAAAGTCAGTTGGTGACCATTTTGGCTGATTTGATTGACAATCAAACAGATCCGACCTTAGCGCCTTATGCCAAGACAGGAGAAGTCACTCTGCGTCTGTCAACAAAGGTTAGCAGTCAAGAAGAGGCGAATCAAGCGCTGGATATCTTAGAAAATCAAATCTTGAATCGTCAAACTTTTGAAGGCCTTTCTTTACGAAAACTTTGTTATGGTTATGGGGAAGAAACTAGTTTAGCTAGCATTGTGGTAGAAGAACTGAAAAGGCAAGGGAAAACTATCACGGCTGCAGAGAGTTTGACGGCTGGTCTTTTCCAAGCTAGGGTAGCGGATTTTTCGGGTACTTCAAGTATATTTAAGGGTGGTTTTGTGACCTATAGCTTGGAGGAAAAATCAAAAATGTTGGATATTCCTGTCAAGGATTTGGAAGAGCACGGTGTGGTGTCTGAATTTACAGCTCAGAAGATGGCTGAGCAGGCACGAAGCAAGACCCAGTCTGATTTTGGCCTTAGTTTGACTGGAGTGGCAGGACCAGATAGTCTAGAAGGACACCCAGCCGGGACAGTCTTCATAGGCTTGGCTCAAGAGCGTGGAACTGAGGTCATCAAGATCAATATTGGAGGCAGAAGTCGAGCAGATGTACGTCACATTGCGGTTATGCATGCCTTTAACCTAGTTCGCAAGGCTTTATTAAGTGACTAACTTTTGATATAATAGTAGATAGGTCTGAGGACCATTAGAATGTAGGAGAATAGAATGGCGAAAAAACCAAAAAAATTAGATGAAATTTCAAAAAAATTCGGGGCTGAACGTGAAAAAGCCTTGAATGACGCTCTTAAACTGATTGAGAAAGACTTTGGCAAGGGTTCAATCATGCGTTTGGGTGAACGTGCGGAGCAAAAGGTGCAAGTGATGAGTTCAGGTTCTTTGGCTCTTGACATTGCCCTTGGTTCAGGTGGTTATCCTAAGGGACGTATCATTGAAATCTACGGACCAGAGTCATCTGGTAAGACAACAGTTGCCCTTCATGCAGTTGCACAAGCGCAAAAAGAAGGTGGTATTGCTGCCTTTATCGATGCGGAACATGCCCTCGATCCAGCTTATGCTGCAGCCCTTGGTGTCAATATTGACGAATTGCTCTTGTCACAACCAGACTCAGGAGAGCAAGGTCTTGAGATTGCAGGAAAATTGATTGACTCAGGAGCTGTGGATCTTGTCGTGGTCGATTCAGTTGCTGCCCTTGTCCCTCGTGCGGAAATTGATGGCGATATCGGAGATAGCCACGTTGGTTTGCAGGCTCGTATGATGAGCCAGGCTATGCGTAAGCTCGGTGCTTCTATCAATAAAACCAAAACAATTGCCATCTTTATCAACCAATTGCGTGAAAAAGTTGGGGTCATGTTTGGAAATCCAGAAACAACTCCTGGTGGACGTGCTCTGAAATTTTACGCATCAGTCCGTTTGGATGTTCGTGGAAGCACACAAATCAAGGGAACTGGTGACCAAAAAGATACCAATGTCGGTAAAGAAACTAAAATCAAGGTTGTGAAAAACAAGGTGGCTCCACCATTTAAGGAAGCCTTCGTTGAAATCATGTACGGAGAAGGGATTTCTAAGACTGGTGAGCTTTTGAAGATCGCAAGCGATTTGGATATCATCAAAAAAGCAGGAGCTTGGTACTCTTACAAGGATGAGAAAATCGGGCAAGGTTCTGAAAATGCTAAGAAATACTTGGCAGATAACCCAGAAGTCTTTGATGAGATTGATCATCAAGTCCGTGTTCAATTTGGTTTGATTGATGGAGAAGAAGCTTCTGTAGAAGGTGTTGAAACTAAAAAAGATGACGTAGTTCAAGCAGATTCTGTGAATGAAGAAGTGACACTTGACCTAGGCGACGAGCTTGAAATCGAAATTGAAGAATAAGCTGTTAAAGTAGTGGAGAGCATCCGCTGCTTTTTTGGTTTTTGATTCAAGTTTTTAGATCATCTATAGTTTGCTGTTTCTTGTCGCTCCTTTCGAAAGCTGATATAATAGCCTTATGAATAAAAAACGAACAGTGGACCTGATACATGGTCCGATTCTTCCCTCGCTCTTAAGCTTCGCCTTCCCAATCTTGCTATCAAATATTTTTCAACAGCTCTATAATACTGCTGATGTCTTGATTGTTGGAAGATTTCTTGGTCAAGAATCCTTGGCTGCAGTAGGAGCCACGACAGCGATTTTTGATCTGATTGTAGGTTTTACTCTTGGTGTTGGCAATGGCATGGGAATTGTCATTGCCCGTTATTATGGAGCTCGGAATTTCACTAAAATCAAGGAGGCAGTAGCAGCCACCTGGATTTTAGGTGCTCTTTTGAGTATTGTAGTTATGCTGCTGGGATTTGTCGGTCTGTATCCACTCTTGCAATATTTAGATACTCCTGCAGAAATCCTTCCTCAGTCTTATCAATATATTTCTATGATTGTGACCTGTGTCGGTGTCAGCTTCGCTTATAATCTTTTTGCAGGCTTGTTGCGGTCTATTGGAGACAGTCTGGCTGCGCTTGGTTTTCTGATTTTCTCTGCCTTGGTTAATGTGGTTCTGGATCTCTATTTCATTACGCAATTGCATCTGGGAGTTCAATCTGCGGGCCTTGCTACCATTATTTCGCAAGGCTTATCAGCGGTACTCTGTTTCTACTATATACGCAAGAGTGTTCCAGAACTGCTCCCTCAACTGAAGCATTTCAAATGGGACAAGGCCTTGTATGCTGATCTCTTGGAGCAGGGGTTAGCTATGGGCTTGATGAGTTCCATTGTGTCTATCGGTAGTGTGATTTTACAGTCTTCTGTTAATACCTTTGGGGCAGTGATTATAAGTGCACAAACGGCCGCTCGACGCATTATGGCCTTCGCCCTTCTTCCTATGACTGCTATTTCTGCTTCGATGACGACTTTTGCTTCGCAGAATCTTGGGGCCAAGCGACCAGACCGCATTGTTCAAGGACTTCGAATCGGCAGTCGTCTAAGCATGTCCTGGGCAGTTTTTGTTTGTATCTTCCTCTTTTTTGCCAGTCCAGCCTTGGTTTCCTTCTTGGCCAGTTCGACGGATGGATACCTGGTAGAAAATGGTAGTCTCTACCTGCAAATCAGCTCAGCCTTTTATCCTATTTTGAGTCTCTTGTTGATTTATCGCAATTGCTTGCAGGGCTTGGGGCAAAAGGTCCTTCCTCTGGTTTCCAGCTTTATTGAACTAATCGGAAAAATCGCTTTTGTGGTCTTGATTATTCCTTGGGCGGGCTATAGGGGTGTTATCCTTTGTGAACCCCTTATCTGGGTTGCCATGACCATTCAACTCTACTTCTCACTCTTCCGTCATCCCTTGATAAAAGAAGGCAAGGCTATCTTGGCAGCCAAAGTATCATCCTAGCTGTATTTACTAAATAAAATCTATTTCCTCTAGTGAAAATCGAAAAAACTTGTGTTATAATAAGAAAGATTAAAATGTGAAAAAAGGAGATTCCTAATGGGACGTAAATGGGCCAATATCGTAGCCAAGAAAACGGCTAAAGATGGAGCTAACTCTAAAGTATATGCAAAATTTGGTGTAGAAATCTATGTAGCAGCTAAAAAAGGTGATCCAGACCCAGAATCAAACACTGCTTTGAAATTCGTTATCGACCGTGCTAAACAAGCACAAGTACCAAAACACGTTATCGATAAAGCGATTGATAAAGCAAAAGGAAACACAGACGAAACCTTTACAGAAGGACGTTACGAAGGATTTGGACCAAACGGTTCTATGCTGATCGTTGATACCTTGACTTCTAACGTTAACCGTACAGCGGCCAATGTCCGTGCAGCTTTTGGTAAAAATGGTGGAAACATGGGTGCTTCAGGTTCAGTTTCTTACCTCTTTGACAACAAGGGTGTTATCGTATTTGCTGGTGAAGATGCAGATGCAGTCTTTGAGCAATTGTTAGAAGCAGATGTGGATGTGGACGATGTAGAAGCAGAAGAAGGAACAATTACTGTTTACACAGCTCCAACTGACCTTCACAAGGCTATCGTTGCCCTTCGTGAGTCAGGTATCGAAGAATTCCAAGTGACAGAATTGGAAATGATTCCTCAGTCAGAAGTGGAATTGTCAGGCGATGACCTTGAAACTTTTGAAAAACTTTATAGCGTCCTTGAAGACGACGAAGATGTACAAAAAATCTACACAAACGTAGACGGCTTCTAATTTAACATAGAAAATATGATCCTAAGTGAGAAAATCACTTGGGATTTTTTTAATCAAGAAAATAGTTCTCACGGAAATTTATTTAGTTCCTAGGAGAACTAAATGCAATGATTAGAAAGGAGTAAGTATGGATAAACCGATGTTGGTTTTAAAACGTTTTGGACACCAGGTACATCTGATGGTACAAAAGGAAGCCAAACGTTGTGGTATTGAATTTATGGGTGTACCTCAAGGACAAGTTCTGCGTTTTTTAGGTTGGCGTGAGCATGAACAAGAATTAACGCTCATCAAGGATATTGAACAAGAACTCAATATTAGCAAGTCTGTTGCTAGTAACTTGGTCAAGCGTATGGTGCAAAATAGTTTGGTGGAGCTGGAGGCGAGTCCTGTCGATAAGCGGGCTAAGTTTGTTCGTTTGACGGACAAATCGCGTTCTCAAATGCAGCAGGTTAAGGCCTTCTTTGAACGAATTGATCAGAGTCTGCTAAATGGTGTTTCAAAGTCAGACTTGGCAATCTTTGAAAAGGTTCTCGGTCAGTTGCAAGAAAATGTTCAGAAGATAGGAGGAGAGAATGAAGAAATTAGCCAAATGAATTAGTGGAAAAGAATGGGGTATGATTTTACTAGCCATTCTCTTTACCTGCTTTTCGGTTTATCTAGAGTTGGAAGAAGAGGAACTTCCATTTTAAAAAAGAAGTAAGGGCTGGGAAATGACCTAGCTCTAAAAAATCAGCATTCAGTTTTGTAAGATGCAAGATCTGTTTGACTGAATTCTATTTCTCTCAAGCTTTTAAAAGTTTAATTATGATTGCCGAGGTGGGACCAAGAATCAAAAATCAATGAATTTTTAGATTCTGTCGCGCCTTTTTTATGATAATCATTTTGGAAAGATTTTGCTTTTTGGCGGTTTTGTAATATAATAATCCTATATGTTTCATAAAGGCGCTTACGGCATAGGGGGTGAAAAATGGTAGCAGCTAACGTCAAAAAACGGGGTCAGCATTATCAGAAGAAGGCTCTCTGGCCACTTTCCATTCTGCTTATTTTTGCTTTGTTTTTTGTTTATTTCAAGGGCGTTCTGCCAGTTGAGAAGCAGGTCAAGATTGGGGCAACCTACATGACCATGAATAATGATTTTTATAAGATCTTAAATGCGGAGCTGGAGAAGAAAACCAACCAGCAGGGCAGCCGGCTTTACGTGCGGGATCCTGAGCTGGGTGAGGGCAAGCAGAGCCAGCAGATTGACTTTTTTGTCCGAGAAAAGGTTGATGTCATTGTTATCAATCCGGTAAAAAGTAATAGTCCAAGTATCATTTCCTCTCTTCAAAAGGCCAAGAAAGCTGGGATTAAAATCATCGTAGTGGATGCGCCTATCAGTCAGGATGTAAAAGTGGATACGACTATTGTGTCGGATAACTACCAAGCAGGCGTCCTGATTGCCCAGGACATGATGAAGCGCTTGCCTTCTGCTAATATTCTCCTTCTAGAGCACCGCAATGCCGTCTCTGCTATGGACCGGATTCAGGGATTTATTGATACGATTGAAAAACAGCCTAGCTACAAGATTATTTCCCAGAAAGAAACACTAGGCCAGACAGAGGAAAGCATGCCGCAAGTAAAAAGTGCCTTAGACGAAGGATTGGACTTTAATGTAGTCATGGCGCTCAATGATCGGGCAGCTATCGGGGCCTTGGCTGCTATTAAAAATCAAGGTCTTGATAAGAAAATCTCCATCTACGGCGTGGATGGATCGCCTGATATCAAAAACTTTTTGGCTACGACTAGCGATATAGAGGGAACCGTGGCCCAATCGCCCATTCAGATGGGACGCAAGGTGGCACAGGTAATTGAGCTGATGCAGGAGGGGAAATCCTACGACAGCCAATACCTGATTCCTGTTCATCTGGTTAATAGAGATAATATCAGTCAATACACAGTTACAGGGTGGCAATAATGAGACCTCAAAAAAGTATCTTTTATAGCAAAATCGCCTTAATGGTCATCAATCTGTTTGCCATTGTCTATAATGCATCCATCTATCTCTTTGCGACCAACTATGTAGCGGCTAAGAGCTTCAGTCACTCGCTTTTGGAGCGTTTGGATGCCATTCCGGGCTCTCCTAGCCTAATCTTCTGGGTATCCATTAGCCTGTATGCCTGTCTGCTTTTAGTCATGTACTATCGGGAGCGCCACCCCAATCAGCTGTCCGTCTATGACAAGGCGACCATTATTGAAATCCTGCTCATGCTGGTCATCTTTTCCGTCTTGCACTCGTCCTACAATGGCTTGATTCTCTTGGTGTTTGCGGATATTTTCTATGGCTCTAAGGAGTTCAATGCTTCCAAGGACAAGAAGTACTGGTTTTCTTTCATTATTTTGAGCTTTGGCATGCTGCTCTTGTCCAACTATAACCTCATGTCGCTCTTTATCAAGCTGCCGTCTTTGGATACCTATATTCGTTTTTATCCTGAGTCTGTACGCTTTTTGCTCTTATTTGGCAAGAACTTTCTCTACTCGCTTAATATTGTCGTCTTTATGATTTCCTTGCTATTCTATATCTTGTCGGCTATTACGGAGCGCCATCGTATTGAGGAAGAGCTTCGCATGGCTTTTCAAGCCAATCGCGAGCTGAACTCTTACCTGGCTTTGTCTGAGAAAATAGCAGAAGATCGAGAGCGGAAGCGGATTGCCAGAGAGATTCACGATACATTAGGTCATGCCCTGACGGGTATTTCAGCTGGTATTGATGCGGTCAAGGTCTTGGTTGATATTGACACCAACCGAGCTAAGGAGCAGCTTAATAATGTCTCTGTCGTTGTTCGAGATGGTATCCGTGATGTCCGCGGCTCGCTCAATAAGCTGCGCCCGGGAGCTCTGGAAAATAACACTTTGAAGGAAGCTCTGATTAAGATTATCCGTGAGTATGAAGCCATCTCCAACTTGGAGATTCATCTCCTCTACAAATGGGATAATATTGACTTGGATATTGCCAAGGAAGACATTGTCTTCCGGGTGATCCAGGAGTCGATTACCAACTCTGTCCGCCATGGTCATGCCAAGACTATCTGGATTGAGCTACTAGAGGAAGAAGAAGCTTATGTAATGACCATTCAGGATGATGGTGTTGGCTTTGATGAACTCCACTATGGCTATGGCCTCAAGCAGATGCAGGAGCGCCTAATGATTATTGGCGGAAGCGTCCGCTTTGAAAATCGGGACGGTTTCTACACGCATATCAAAATTCCAAAAATAGGAGGAAGACATGATTAAGGTTTTAATAGCAGACGATCAGGCCTTGATTCGCGAGTCTCTGCAAATCATTCTGTCTGCCCACGCAGATATTGAGGTAGTCGGGACGGTCGGAGACGGCAAGGAAGTGCTGGAAAAGCTTCATCGGGTGCGCCCAGATGTGATTTTGATGGATATTCGCATGCCAGTCATGGATGGTGTTCTCTGTACCAAGGCTGTCAAGGAGCAGTATCCAGATGTCAAGATTATCATCCTGACGACCTTTGACGATGATGAATTTATCTTCTCAGCTCTCAAATACGGTGCATCTGGTTATATTCTTAAAGGGGTTTCGACAGAAGAACTTCATGAAGCTATTCAGACAGTCTATCGAGGCGGAGCTATGATCAATCCCAATATTGCCACCAAGGTCTTCAAAATCTTTTCACAGATGGCCCAGTCCAACTTTGCCATCACAGTGACAGAGGAAAATGTGGAGGACATGAACCGGACGGAGTGGAAGATTATCCAGCAGATTAGCTTTGGGATTTCTAATAAGGAAATTGCAGCCAAACTCTTTCTATCAGAAGGGACAGTCCGTAATTATCTATCGGGTATCCTAGCCAAGCTCAACCTGCGTGACCGGACCCAACTGGCTATCTGGGCCGTACAGACTGGAGTCACCCAGAGAGATTTTAGTAAGGAAGGCGACAAATGAAGTGGAGATTGAGAAATTTGTCCCTGCTGGTTGTCCTGATTATATCTGTTGCTCTGGCTTTTGTATTTTGGGCTTCAGCTCAGGACAAAGTCCTGCGTATCGGGGTCTATGCTGGTTCTAGCTGGGATGTGCCTAACAGTCGCGAAAACAAGGTCTTGGACAGCCTGATTAAAAGATTTGAAAAGACGCATCCTCCTGTCAAGGTCGTTTACGAAAGCGGTATTCCCAAGGATGATTATGCTGACTGGCTGGCAGAGCAAGTCTTGAAAGGCGAGCAACCAGATCTCTTTATGGTGCCAGAAAACGACTTTAGCATGTTGGCTTCGACTGGCGCGCTTAAATCCTTGGATCCCCTCCTAACGGATGATAAGCGAAAGGCTTTTTATCCAGTGGCTTATGAAGCTGGGCAATATCAGGGAGTCAGCTATGCCCTTCCAGTTGAGAGCAATCCTATCATGATGTGTGTCAATAAAGACCTGCTTGAAAAAGAAGGAATTAGCATTCCTGAGTCAGGATGGACCCTGGCGGATTTCTATGAGATTTGCAAGAAAGTAACCAAGGATACCAATGGCGATGGTGTGGTGGATCAGTACGGTATAACGGATTACACTTGGCAGCAGGCTCTGGTAGCTTACGGCGGCCATCTTACCGATAAATCCGGTATCACTGTGGACAGCGCAGAGATGCACCAAGCCTTGGCCTTTATGAGCAAGCTAGATATGCTCAGCCAGCACTATAAGGTGACTTCTAATGACTTTGATGAGGGACGGGTGGCTTTCTATCCTATGAGTCTGGCCCAGTATCGGACCTACAAGCCTTACCCTTACCATGTTGCCAAGTATTCTAGCTTTTCTTGGACCTGTATCCCCATGCCAACAGCTAATAGCCAGGTGATGGGGACACAGGTCAAGACCTCGCTCTTTGCCATGTCTTCCAATACCAAGCAAGAGAAGCTGGCTTGGGAATTTATGCTCTTGCTGTCACAGGATAAAGAAAGCCAGCAGGCCTTGTTTGAAAAATCGCAGGGGACCTCAGTCTTACCATCTGTGGTGAAAAGTCAACAGGCTAGAGAAATCTTACAGGCAGATGATTTTGGCTTGGATTCCTTGACTTCTGAGAGGCTAGACCACATGATGAATCGCTCCATCATTGACATCAGTCTAGAAGTAGACCGTCATACCATGGACCGGATGGACTATCTGATTCAAAATGCTATGCAGAATCAAGAGATTGACAGTGCCTTGCCGAGCATTCAAAGAGAAATAGAAAGCGGAAAATAATCTGCTTTCTTTTTGTTTGCTCTGAAAGGAGCAGGAAAGGTACAGCTGACTAGACAAATATGACAAATGTCATATGTTTCCTGACAAATGTCATCTGGGCAAAGTGACATTTGACAATATGAAACCGATTCCAAAACTTGTACAATAAAATCATCAATAAATCCTTACTTGGCTAAGAGCTAGAAGGAAAAAGGAGGCAGGAAAGATGAAATACCTTGTACTGGTCAGTCATGGGGGACTGGCTGCAGGCGTGCAGAGTTCCTTGAAGATGTTTGCCGGAGACAAGACGGATCAGGTCATTGCGGTTGGTCTTCAGGAAGGCAAGTCAGTTGATGATTTTGCAGTTGATTTTACTCAGGCCTTAGATGGCTTAAGCACTGATGACAGTGTCTTAGTTCTGGCTGATATTGTAGGAGGCAGTCCTCTGACGACAGCAGCGAGCGTCTTAGCTGACATAGGTAAGCTCGACTCAGCAGTTATCTTGGGCGGTTTGAACCTGACCATGGGACTGACTGGCTTGGTTATGAAAGACATCTTAGACGGGAAAGATCTGGCTCAGGCTATCCTTTCCGAGGCTACAGCTGCTTTGCAGGAATTTGAAGTCGTAAGTGATGCAGCTGAAGAAGATGAAGACGACATTTAGTACTTCCGTCATACATTCTAAAAGATAAAAGGAGATTTTAAAGATGACAGTATCATTTGTACGGATTGACGACCGCATGATCCACGGTCAAACAGTCACTCGCTGGGCCAAGGAATACCCTTGTGATGGCCTGATTGCAGTAAATAATGCTGCAGCAGGAAACAAGGTTTTGATTCAGGCCTACAAGGGAGCTTCTGACAAGAAGACTTTTGTTTGGACCAAGGAAGCCTTCAAGGAAAAATCAGGCAAGGTCACAGAGTCAGACAGCCGCTATTTCCTCATTACGAAAAATCCTGTGGACATGAAAGAAATCCTAGTGGACCAAGGCTTTGTACCTGGTGATGTTAAGGAAATCATCATTGGCCCTGCTAATGACCGTCCTGGAGCTATTAAGCTGGGGAATAACCAGTCCATTACCCAGGAAGAGGCAGAAGCGATTGAGGCGATAGAAAAAGCAGGCTACAAAGTCAAATTCCAGCTCCTACCAGATGTTTCCATCGGTTATTGGAGCGATTTCAAGTCTAAATTTGGTTTTTAATTATAATAATGAAAAGGAGAGTCTATTATGACAATTTCTTGGCTGCAAGCCGCTTTACTGGGTCTTTTCGCTAGTTTAGCTTCTATGCCTGGTATGGGTGGTACTAGTATTGGTAACTACACTTTGGGACGTCCTCTGGTCGGAGGCTTGATTAGCGGGCTGATTCTCGGAGACTTAACAACAGGGATTATGGTTGGGGTAGCCCTTCAGGTTCTCTACATCGCTCTGGTAACACCAGGTGGTACAGTTTCTGCTGACGTGCGGGCGATTTCTTACATTGGGATTCCTCTCGCAATCTTATTTGTTCATTCTAAAGGAATCACGTCTGAATCTGCTATTGCTGCAGCAGCTGCACCAATCGGAGCAGCAGTTGGTACTATCGGTACAGTTCTCTTCTATGGAACAGCCACTACAAACCTGCTATGGCAGCACATTGGCTGGAAAGCCGTTGAAAAAGGCGAATTTAAAAAGCTTTACGCTGTTGACTGGGTTTATCCTTGGATTTCCCACTTTGTCTTCTCTTTCCTTCCAACAATGCTTATCACTAAGTTTGGCCCCGATATGGTTGAGCTGATGAAGACCCACCTGCCAATGGATGGCTTCATCATGAAATCCCTCTTTACAGTCGGAGCTCTTCTCCCATGTGTAGGTATTGCCATTCTCTTGAAACAAATCGTTACCAAGGCTGCTGACTTTATCCCATTCTTTGTGGGCTTCACCTTGGCTAAGTCACTTGGTCTTAATTTGGTTGCCAGTGCAGTTGTTTCACTGATTTTTGCAGTAATTTACTATGAATTGGAAGTAATCAAATCAGCTCGTGTGACCGCGCCGGCTGGTGGGGCTGACTTTGATGACGATGAGGAGGATATCTAAGATGGCTGAAAGAAAGAAAATAACTAAAAAGACTTTAGCGAAATCATTCCACCATTGGTACTATGGTCATTTGACTTGCTTCTCTCAAGAGCATATGCAGACTTTTGGTTACTTGACCTCTATGCTACCAATCGTGGAAGAACTCTACAAAGACAAAGCAGAGCAGAAAGAAGCTATGCAGACCTATACGGCTTTCTTCAACACAGAACCTCAGCTCGGAGCTTTGGTAGTGGGGATTACAGCTGGTTTGGAAGAAGCGCGTGCCAATGGAGACGCTGTTGACGGCGAAACTATCAATGGTATGCGTGCCGGTCTCATGGGACCTATCGCAGGTATCGGTGATTCATTGGTTGTCGGAACCCTAATCCCAGTTCTGCTGGGGATTGCCCTTGGCCTCTCAAAAGGCGGAAATCCTATCGGGGCTCTCTTCTACATCCTTGTATGGAATGTTCTCATCTATGGCGGTATGCGCTTTGCCTACTTCAAAGGCTATGAATTAGGGGACAAGGCGGTTGAATTCCTTGTAGGACCTAAAGGACAGGCGCTTCGTAAGGCAATCAGTGTCATTGGTGGTATGGTTATCGGGGCAGTTGCTGCAACTTGGGTATCTGTAACGACTTCATTAGAGCTGAAAAATGCTGATGGCGAAGCCTTCTTGAAGCTACAAGAAAAGATTGACGGTGTTTATCCAGGTCTCTTAACAGCTGGCTTTATCACCCTTTGCTGGTGGCTGATGGCCAAGAAAAAAGTATCACCAAACCTTGTTATGCTCCTCTTGGTTGTCATTGCTTTGATTGGTGTAGCACTGGGCATCTTTGATCCTCAACTGAAATACTAATTCCTACTCAAGTTTCAGACTGGCAGTAAGTCCGATATGCTGCTAGTCTAGTATCAATTTGTTTGACTTAAATAAAGAATGGAGAAAATCATGACAGAACAAGAATTGATTCAAGGTTATGAAACAGAAATTCACTACCAGAAGCATATGATTGAAAATCTAGGACGCTGGTTTACTCTCTTCTTTGTCATTGCCAGTATCGGTCTTGTTCTGATTTACTTCTTTCATGAGACTAATCTATTAGCACTGATTGCAGGAATTGTCCTAGCCCTTCTGGGTGTCTTAGCCATGCTCTTGTTTGGTTATGGCATCTACAGAGGACGGCTCAATCTGCAAAAGGTGATCAATGATTTTGAAGCAAAACTAAAACTTGCAAGATAGACATTTAACCTAGAAAACATAATCCTAAGTGAGAAAATCACTTGGGATTTTTTTAATTCAAGAAAATAGTTCTTATGGAAACTTTTGTCTTGACATCTCTTTTCAAAGTGGTAAAATAGTTCTCATGAAAACTTATTTAGTTCTCAGGAGAACTAAATGCGATGGTTAGAAAGGAGTTAGTATGGATAAACCGATGTTGGTCTTTAAGCGTTTTGGTCACCAGATTCATTTGATGGTACAAAAGGAAGCCAAACATTGTGGCATTGAATTTATGGGTGGACCGCAAGGTCAGGTGGTGCGTTTTTTGGATAGCCGTGAAGAAAACCAAGACTTGGTCTTGATTAAAGATATCGAGCAGGAACTCAATATTACTAAGTCTGTTGCTAGTAATCTAGTCAAGCGTATGGTGCAAAATGGTTTGGTGGAATTGGAGGCGAGTCCTGTTGATAAGCGGGCTAAATTTGTTCGTCTGACGGACAAATCGCGTTCTCAAATGAAGCAGGTTAAGGCCTTCTTTGAACGCATTGATCAGAGTCTGCTAGATGGTGTTTCAAAGTCAGACTTGGCAATCTTTGAAAAGGTCCTCGGTCAGTTGCAAGAAAATGTTGAGAAGATAGGAGGAGAGAATGAAGAAATTAGCAAAACGAATTAGTGGAAAAGAATGGGGGATGATTTTACTAGCCATTCTCTTTACCTGCTTTTCGGTTTATCTAGAGTTGGAAGTGCCGACCTATATCTCGAAAATTACGGATTTGCTGGGAACTCAGGGTACCAACTTAGATGAGTTATGGCATCCAGCAGGTATGATGGTGGGAATGTCCTTTCTGGCCTTCTTGTCCGCAGTTGCAGTTGGATTTTTTGCGTCCAGAGTGGCTGCTTCTTATACTAGTAGGCTAAGAAGTGATATTTTTAACCGAGTTTTAGACTACTCGCAGACAGAGATTAAGAAATTCTCTATTCCTAGTCTCTTAACTCGTACGACCAATGATATTACTCAGGTTCAGATGTTGATTACCATGGGTTTGCAAGTGGTTACGCGTGGTCCGATTATGGCTATCTGGGCTATAGGGAAGATTTTAGGTCATTCAGAATACTGGCTTTGGGCTGTACTTGTGGCAGTGATTGTCAATGTTTTGATGACAACCGTTTTGATGACGCTAGCCTTTCCAAAACAGTCCTTGATTCAAAGTTTGACTGATAAACTGAACAGTATCACTCGTGAGAGTCTAACAGGTATTCGTGTCGTTCGTGCCTACAATGCTGAAAAGTGCCAAGATGAGAAATTTGCAGCTGCAAATGATGAATTGACACGCTTGAATTTATTTGTCAACCGTCTTATGGCTATTTTGAACCCTATCATGATGGGGATTTCAAGTGGTTTGAGTGTGGCGATTTACTGGATTGGGGCCTATGTGATTAACGATGCTGCTCCGACAGCACGTCTGCCTCTCTTTAGTGACATGGTTGTTTTCATGTCTTATGCCATGCAGGTTGTTATGGGATTCCTTCTCATGGGAGCGCTCTTCATCGTTCTTCCCCGAACTATGGTCTCTGCCAAGCGGATTAATCAGGTTCTAGATTTGCATTCTTCTATCCGAAATCCTGCTCAAGTGCAGTTGGCTGATGAAAATCTCAAAGGTCAGGTCGAATTTAAGGATGTGACCTTCCGCTATGCTGCAAATTCGGAGGCAGTTATCGAGAATGTTAGCTTTAGAGCAGAAGCTGGCCAAACAGTGGCCTTTATCGGCTCAACTGGTTCTGGTAAATCAACTCTGGTCAATCTAATTCCACGTTTCTACGATGTATCAGCAGGAGAAATTCTAGTGGACGGAGTTAATGTTCAAGATTACGGTTTGGAAGATTTGCGCAACAAGGTTGGGTATATTCCACAAAAAGCTGTACTCTTTTCAGGTGATGTCAAGGGCAATCTAGACTTTGGACACAGTCAAGAAACACCGCTTAATGAACAAGCTATGTGGCAAGCCTTAGAATTGGCCCAGTCTAAGAACTTTATCGAAGACAAGGAAGCGGGCTTAGAGTCAGAAGTAGCCCAAGGAGGAACCAACTTCTCAGGTGGACAAAGACAGCGTCTGGCTATTGCTCGTGCCTTGGCTCGGAAGCCAGAAATCCTCATCTTTGATGACTCCTTCTCAGCCTTGGATTACAAGACAGACCGTGTCCTACGCCAAGAGCTAGCAGAGAAAACAAAATCTATGACCAAGCTTATCGTCGCACAGCGTATTTCAACGATTATGGATGCAGATTTGATTTTGGTATTGGATCAAGGTAAAGTCGTGGGACAAGGCGCCCACAAGGAACTTCTAGCTAATAACGAAGTTTACCAAGAAATTGCCTATTCACAACTATCGAAGGAGGAATTGGAACATGGAAAATAAGAGAATGTCTCTTTGGAAACAGAGTAAACCCTATCTTGCAGGCCTCCAGTTTGCCCTTCTAATCGCCTTTCTAGCAACAATCTTATCCAATATCATTACTGTATATGGTCCAACCCGTATCAAGGAAATGACCAATATTATTGCAAGTGGGCTAGAAACAAGTGTGGATGTCGTGGCGGTTGCAGCTATTGGTGGTTTTTTGGCCGTGATTTATGTGATCGGACTTCTATCAAATTATTTACAGGCATTTCTGTTTACAACAGCTATTCAACGTTTTTCAGAGCGTTTGAGAAGAGCTATTGCAGAGAAAATCAATAGCCTACCATTGGGATATTTTGATGGACATTCTCAAGGAGATACCTTGTCTCGTGTGACCAATGATGTTGATACTGCAGCCCAGTCCCTCAATCAAAGTCTGGGAACAGTTCTTTCATCCACTTTACTGGTCGTGGCAGTCTTGGTAACCATGTTTGGGATGAACTGGATTTTAGCCTTGGTGACGGTTGTTTCAACTCTTGTTGGTTTTGTTTTCGTGTCCGTCTTTATGGGCAAATCCCAGGGCTTTTTTAAGAGTCAGCAACAAGATTTGGCAGCTGTCAATGGCTATGTGGAGGAAATGTACTCTGGCCATAATGTGGTGACCAGTTACAATGCTATCGAGAGCACGAAAGAAGAGTTTGCGAAATTAAACAATCGTCTGTATGATAGTATCTGGAAATCTCAATTTATTTCAGGGATTATGATGCCGATTATGATGTTTATTGGGAACTTTAGCTATGCCTTGGTGATTATCGTTGGTGCAGCCTTGGCCTTAAATGGGCACATCAGTATCGGGATTATCGTTGCCTTTATGGCCTACGTTCGTATCTTTTCTCAGCCCCTTTCACAAATTGCCCAAGGGGTTACTAGTCTTCAGCAGGCTAGTGCAGCCATGGGACGTGTCTTCGAATTCCTAGCTGAAGAGGAAATGGAAGACGAATCCCATAAAGAAAGACAATTGAGCGATATGAAAGGTCAAGTAGTCTTTGATCGAGTCTCCTTTGGTTATACACCAGAGCGAACCATTATTCATGACTTTTCTGCGACCGCTCATGCAGGTCAAAAGGTTGCGATTGTCGGACCGACCGGAGCTGGTAAGACAACCATTGTCAATCTTTTGATGAAGTTCTATGAGATTGATAAGGGAAGTATCCGTATCGATGGTGTGGATACCAAGGATATGAAGCGTTCGGAAGTACATGATGCCTTTTCAATGGTCTTGCAGGATACATGGCTCTTTGAAGGTACTATCCGAGACAATCTTATCTATAACCAAACAGGTATTAGTGATGAGCGCGTGATTGAAGCCAGCAAGGCTGTAGGGATTCACCACTTTATTATGACCCTACCAGATGGTTACGATACCGTCTTGGATGATACAGTGACCTTGTCTGTCGGACAAAAACAACTCTTGACTATCGCTCGTGCTTTGCTGAAAGATGCGCCACTCCTAATCCTAGATGAAGCGACTTCTTCTGTTGATACCCGTACAGAGGAATTGATTCAGAAAGCTATGGATCGTTTGATGGAAGGCAGAACTTCCTTTGTCATCGCCCACCGCTTGTCAACCATCCGTAATGCTGATCTTATTCTTGTCATGAAAGATGGGAATATCATCGAGCAAGGAAATCATGATGAGCTGATGGCGCAAGCTGGTTTCTACGCCGACCTCTACAACAGTCAGTTCACAGAAGATGAGGCAGAAGAATAAACCAAAAGAAGGCTTGACGGCCTTCTTTTTCTGCACTATACTAGAAGACAAGTGATTCCCTATAAGCAAAATTTGAGTAAGTGATGAGAAAATATATGAAAAATTATCAAGAATGGTATGACCACATTGCTGGTAACATTGAAAATAAGCCCTTTCTTCTAAGATTGTTAAGAGCTTTCAATCGGTTCATGACGGTAGTTATGCCTATAGTTTATCTGACTTTGTTAGCTATTACCTATCTCCAAGAAGGACTTGGGAAACAGGTCTGGATCTATTCGTTTGTCCCTGCGTCGGGTTTTGTAATTTTGTCCCTTCTCCGTAAGAAACTCAATGCTCCAAGGCCTTATGAAGTTTGGGAAATTGTCCCGCTACTAGACAGAGATAGTCCTGGTCAGTCTATGCCTAGTCGCCATGTCTTTTCAGCAACCATTATATCCATGGCTTGTTTACATGCTAGTCTATCTGTAGGCTTTATCTTGTTGATCTTATCAGCCATCCTCGGTCTAGTGAGAGTCGTAGGTGGAGTGCATTTTCCCAAGGATGTAGTGGTTGGCTATATGTGTGCTCTTGTGTGGGGTGTGATTTTCTTTCTATGTTGACCTGTAAGTTAAGGTAGCCTTACAACCACTTACGGGTCTAAAGTAACCACTTGCTTTTTTGCTCTTGTTTTCTTGTTTTGGCTTTGATATAGTAGAGTCAGAAAGGAGATGGAATGAAGTTACGAATCGAAATTGATAGCAATTTAGAGGAAACTGAAATTGTCATCAAGGCAGCGGCTTTGACAGATGAGGTTGCGGATTTACAGCGACTCTTGCAAGAGTCCAAGTCTCCTAGGTTGATTTTTTACAAGGGGACGGGTGAATATTATCTGGACTTGTCGGAAATTCTCTTCTTTGAGACAGAAGGGAACAAAATTTACTCCCATACCCAGAAAGATGCCTACGAGGTTCGGCTTAAACTCTATGAGTTAGAGGCTATCCTTCCTCGCTATTTTAGTCGAGTATCCAAGTCGACTATTGCAAATATCCGTCAGGTTTACTCGGTGGACAAATCCTTTTCAGGAACGGGCACCATTTCCTTTTATCAGACCCACAAGGAGGTTCATGTCTCACGACATTACCAATCCCTCCTAAAAGAAAATCTAAGAAACATGAGGTAAGAACATGAAAAAGAAAGCATTTGGTATTGTGTTGCTGGTTTTAGCAGCTTTAATATTATTACAAGGGAATTTTGGAATCCCTTCTCTTGGAGGGCAAATTTGGCCCTTGATTTGTATTGCTTTTTTTGCCTACCAATCAGTTGGAGCTTTGTTGCGTCGCCACTTAACCTCAGCCTCTTTTACAGCTCTAGTAGCCTTACTAATTGCCAACCACTCTTATGATATTTTACCGATTCCCAATCAGTCACTGTTCTGGGCAGGAATTCTGATTGTTCTCGGAGTAAGTATGTTGACTCATTCTAACAGAACTTGGAATGGGAAAAAATGGTGGTATGATGGTAAAAAGACCATTCTGACAGATAAGGAGGTCGCTTTTGGAAGTGGGACTTTCTACAAGCAAGAGCAAGAATTGGTAGAAGATCAAGTAGAAGTTGGTTTTGGCAATGCCAAGATATATTATGACAATGCAGAGATGTTGGGAGATACCGCAACCCTGAAAGTGGAAGTCGGTTTTGGCAATGCAGTTATTTATGTTCCGCAACACTGGCGAGTGGATTTGAAAGTGGAAACTTTCTGTGGTGTAGCCAAGGCAGATACTTCTCTAGCTCCAACCAGTAAAACTTTGATTATCCGTGGAGATGTGGCTTTTGGCAAACTTGGTGTTGTCTACGTTAAATAAAAAAATCTTCCAATTCCCTTGCAAAAATGAAGAAAGTGTGATAACATAGTACGGTATGTGGTGCTAGCACATCCGCTATATTAGATCTAATAGGAGGAAAACACAATGGCTAAAGTATGTTACTTTACAGGTCGTAAGACTGTATCAGGAAACAACCGTTCACACGCGATGAACCAAACAAAACGTGCCGTAAAACCAAACCTTCAAAAAGTTACTGTTCTTATCGATGGTAAACCTAAAAAAGTTTGGGCTTCAGCTCGTGCTTTGAAATCAGGTAAAGTTGAACGCGTTTAATAATAAAAGCAAAGGAGACCTTAGGGTCTTTTTTCTTTTACTGTAGGTATAAAATCATTTGAAAAAATAGAGTAAATATCCGCTGATACAGTATTCTGCTTTTACACTTGAGCTGAAATATGATAAAATAGAGTATCAACTAGTTGAGGTAAAAAGGATGACTGTAAAAATTAATACAAAAGATGGTCAAATCGAACTAACAGATGAAGTGATTGCAACCGTCGTAGGTGGAGCAGCAACTGAGATTTTTGGTGTGGTCGGTATGGCTAGTAAAAATGCCCTCAAAGATAATTTCCAAGCCCTTCTAGGTAAGGAAAATTATTCCAAAGGTGTCGTCGTAAAGGCGGCCGAAGATGGCAGTATTGCAGTTGATGTATATACCGTGTTGAGCTACGGAACAAAGATTAGCGAAGTGTCAAAAAACATTCAAGAGCGTGTTCGATTTAGTTTGGAAAACCAACTTGGAATTACCGCTCAGACTGTAAATGTCTACATTCAAAATATCAAAGTTGTAGGAGAATAACCGTGTCAAAAATTACTACTAGCTTATTTCAAGAAATGGTGCAGGCTGCATCAACTCGTTTGAATAAGCAAGCTGAATATGTCAATTCATTAAACGTCTTTCCAGTTCCAGATGGAGATACTGGAACAAACATGGGAATGACCATTGAAAATGGTGCTAAGGAAGTTGCAGACAAACCAGCTTCTACAGTTGGAGAGGTAGCGAGCATTCTTGCCAAAGGTCTTTTGATGGGCGCGCGTGGGAACTCAGGAGTTATTACGTCTCAGCTTTTCCGTGGATTTTCACAAGCCATCAAGGATAAAGACGAGTTAACAGGTCAAGACTTGGCCCTTGCCTTCCAATCAGGTGTGGAAGTTGCCTATAAGGCAGTTATGAAACCAGTTGAAGGAACGATTTTAACAGTTTCTCGTGGGGCTGCTATCGGTGCTAAGAAAAAAGCTGAGCAAACAGATGACGCTGTTGAAGTCATGCGCGCAGCCTTGGAAGGTGCTAAAACAGCTCTAGCTAAAACACCAGACATGCTTCCAGTATTGAAAGAAGTTGGTGTTGTGGACTCAGGTGGTCAAGGATTGGTCTTTATCTACGAAGGTTTCCTTTCAGCTCTTACTGGCGAATATATTGCATCTGAGGACTTTGTAGCCACTCCTGCTAACATGAGTGAAATGATCAATGCAGAGCACCACAAGTCTGTAGCTGGTCATGTAGCGACTGAGGATATCACCTTTGGTTACTGTACTGAAATCATGGTAGCTCTTAAGCAAGGCCCAACCTATGCCAAAGATTTTGACTACGATGAATTCCGTAACTACTTGAATGAGCTTGGAGACTCTCTCCTCGTTGTTAACGATGATGAAATTGTCAAAGTCCATGTCCATACAGAAGATCCAGGACTTGTTATGCAAGAAGGTCTCAAATATGGTAGCTTGGTCAAGGTAAAAGTTGACAATATGCGTAACCAACACGAAGCACAGGTTGAAAAAGAAGCTGCTCAAGTTAGCAAGCCTGCTGAAGAAAAAGAGTATGCTTTGATTGCTGTAGTGGCTGGTAAAGGTCTAGCAGATATCTTCCGTTCTCAAGGTGTGGATTATGTTATTGAAGGCGGTCAAACTATGAACCCTTCAACTGAAGACTTTATCAAGGCTGTTGAACAGGTCAACGCTCGTAACATTATCTTCCTGCCAAACAACAAAAACATCTTCATGGCAGCTCAATCTGCAGCAGAAGTTTTGGAACAACCAGCAGTAGTGGTGGAAGCTCGTACTTTGCCACAAGGTTTGACAAGTCTTCTCGCCTTTGATCCAAGTAAGTCCATAGAAGAAAACCAAGAGCGTATGACTGCTGCTCTTAGCGATGTCGTTAGTGGAAGCGTCACAACAGCTGTGCGTGATACAACCATTGATGGCTTAGAAATCCATGAAAACGATAATCTAGGTATGGTGGATGGGAAAATCCTCGTGTCAAACCCTGATATGCACCAAACCTTGATAGAAACCTTGAAACATATGTTGGATGAAGATAGTGAAATTGTAACCTTCTATGTCGGTGAAGACGGAAGCGAAGAACTTGCCAATGAAATTGCCCAAGAAATCACAGAAGAATTCGAAGATGTTGAAGTCGAGATTCATCAAGGTCAACAACCTGTTTACCCATACCTATTCAGTGTGGAATAAGATTAATGAAGAACTGAGAAATCAGTTCTTTTTTCTTTTTTAGTAAATGAAATCGGTATCTTTTTAATAAAAACAAAAATAACATTCATAAATAAACGTTAAAATAGAAAATTCAGAAAATTTCTTCTTTTCTCTTGAAAAATTTTGAAAAAATGGTATGATAGTAACAAGTTATTTTTAAGAGAAGAGAAAGGGGAACAATGGAGAAAATCAGTTTAGAATCTCCTAAGACGGGGTCGGACCTAGTTTTGGAAACACTTCGTGATTTAGGAATTGATACCATCTTTGGTTATCCTGGTGGTGCAGTCTTGCCTTTTTATGATGCGATATATAATTTTAAAGGCATTCGCCACATTCTAGGACGCCATGAGCAAGGTTGTCTGCATGAAGCTGAAGGTTATGCCAAATCAACTGGAAAGTTGGGTGTTGCCGTCGTCACTAGCGGACCGGGAGCAACAAATGCCATTACAGGGATTGCGGATGCCATGAGCGACAGTGTTCCCCTTTTGGTCTTTACAGGACAGGTTGCGCGAGCAGGGATTGGGAAGGATGCCTTTCAGGAGGCAGACATCGTGGGAATTACCATGCCAATCACTAAGTACAATTACCAAGTTCGTGAGACGGCAGATATTCCGCGTATCATTACGGAAGCTGTCCATATCGCAACTACAGGTCGACCAGGGCCAGTCGTAATTGACCTACCTAAAGACGTATCTGCTTTGGAAACAGATTTCATTTATTCACCAGAAGTGAACCTACCAAGCTATCAGCCGACTCTTGAGCCAAATGATATGCAAATCAAGAAAATCTTGAAGCAATTATCCAAGGCTAAAAAGCCAGTCTTGCTTGCTGGTGGTGGGATTAGTTATGCTGAAGCTGCTGCAGAATTAAATGAATTTGCAGAACGCTATCAAATTCCAGTGGTAACCAGTCTTTTGGGACAAGGAACGATTGCAACGAGTCACCCACTCTTCCTTGGAATGGGAGGCATGCACGGGTCATTCGCAGCTAATATTGCCATGACGGAAGCGGACTTTATGATTAGTATTGGTTGTCGTTTTGATGACCGCTTGACGGGGAATCCTAAGACCTTCGCTAAGAATGCCAAGGTTGCCCACATTGATATTGACCCAGCCGAGATTGGCAAGATTATCAGTGCAGATATTCCTGTAGTTGGAGATGCTAAGAAAGCCTTGCAAATGTTGCTGGCCGAACCAACAGTTCATAACAATACTGAAAAATGGATTGAAAAAGTCACTAAAGACAAGAACCGCGTTCGTTCTTATGATAAGAAAGAGCGTGTGGTTCAGCCGCAAGCTGTTATTGAACGAATTGGTGAATTGACGAATGGAGATGCCATTGTGGTAACAGACGTTGGTCAACACCAAATGTGGACAGCTCAGTATTATCCCTACCAAAATGAACGTCAGTTAGTGACTTCAGGTGGTTTGGGAACGATGGGATTTGGAATTCCAGCAGCAATCGGTGCTAAAATTGCTAACCCAGATAAGGAAGTAGTCTTGTTTGTTGGGGATGGTGGTTTCCAAATGACCAACCAGGAATTGGCTATTTTGAACATTTACAAGGTGCCAATCAAGGTTGTTATGCTGAACAACCACTCACTTGGAATGGTTCGCCAGTGGCAGGAATCCTTCTATGAAGGTAGAACATCAGAGTCAGTCTTTGATACCCTTCCTGATTTCCAATTGATGGCACAAGCTTATGGAATTAAAAACTATAAGTTTGACAATCCTGAGACCTTGGCCCAAGACCTTGAAGTCATCACTGAGGATGTTCCTATGCTAATCGAGGTAGATATTTCTCGTAAGGAACAGGTGTTACCAATGGTACCAGCTGGTAAGAGTAATCATGAAATGTTGGGGGTGAAGTTCCATGCGTAGAATGTTAACAGCAAAACTACAAAATCGTTCAGGAGTCCTCAATCGCTTTACCGGTGTCCTGTCTCGTCGTCAGGTTAATATCGAAAGCATCTCTGTTGGAGCAACAGAAGATCCGAATGTATCGCGGATCACCATTATTATTGATGTAGCTTCACATGATGAAGTGGAGCAAATTATCAAGCAACTCAATCGTCAGATTGATGTGATTCGCATTCGTGATATCACAGACAAGCCTCATTTGGAGCGCGAGGTGATTTTGGTTAAGATGTCAGCGCCAGCTGAGAAGCGAGCTGAGATTCTAGCGATTATTCAACCTTTCCGTGCAACGGTGGTAGACGTAGCACCAAGCTCGATTACCATTCAGATGACAGGAAATGCAGAAAAGAGCGAAGCACTGTTGCGAGTCATTCGACCATACGGTATTCGCAATATTGCTCGAACGGGTGCCACTGGATTTACCCGCGATTAATAATCTTCGAAAATCTCTTCAAATCACGTCAGCTTTGCCTTGCCGTAGGTATATGTTACTGACTCCGTCAGTCTTATTTACCACCTCAAAGCAGTGCTTTGAGCAGTCTGTGGCTAGCTTCCTAATTTGCTCTTTGATTTTCATTGAGTATAAAAATATTTTAAATTTGTTAATCCAGCCTAAAAGGCAATAAATAATAGAAAAGAGAGAAAAAACTATGGCAGTTCAAATGGAATATGAAAAAGATGTTAAAGTAGCAGCACTTGACGGTAAAAAAATCGCCGTTATTGGTTATGGTTCGCAAGGACATGCGCATGCTCAAAACTTGCGTGACTCAGGTCGCGATGTCATCATCGGTGTACGTCCAGGTAAATCTTTTGACAAAGCAAAAGAAGACGGATTTGACACATACACAGTAGCAGAAGCTACTAAATTGGCTGACGTTATCATGATTTTGGCACCAGACGAAATCCAACAAGAATTGTACGAAGCAGAAATCGCTCCAAACTTGGAAGCTGGAAATGCAGTTGGATTTGCTCATGGTTTCAACATTCACTTTGAATTTATCAAAGTTCCTGCAGATGTAGATGTCTTCATGTGTGCTCCTAAAGGACCAGGACATTTGGTACGTCGTACTTATGAAGAAGGATTTGGTGTTCCAGCTCTTTACGCAGTATACCAAGATGCAACAGGAAATGCTAAAAACATTGCTATGGACTGGTGTAAAGGTGTTGGAGCAGCTCGTGTAGGTCTTCTTGAAACAACTTACAAAGAAGAAACTGAAGAAGATTTGTTTGGTGAACAAGCTGTACTTTGTGGTGGTTTGACTGCCCTTATCGAAGCAGGTTTCGAAGTCTTGACAGAAGCAGGTTACGCTCCAGAATTGGCTTACTTTGAAGTTCTTCACGAAATGAAATTGATCGTCGACTTGATCTACGAAGGTGGATTCAAGAAAATGCGTCAATCAATTTCAAACACTGCTGAGTACGGTGACTATGTATCAGGTCCACGTGTAATTACTGAGCAAGTTAAAGAAAACATGAAAGCTGTCTTGGCAGACATCCAAAATGGTAAATTTGCAAATGACTTTGTAAATGACTATAAAGCTGGACGTCCAAAATTGACTGCTTACCGTGAACAAGCAGCTAACCTTGAAATTGAAAAAGTTGGTGCAGAATTGCGTAAAGCAATGCCATTCGTTGGTAAAAACGACGATGATGCATTTAAAATCTATAACTAATTGATAGAAATTAAGGTGAAGGCGAGTTGGGGGACTAACTCGCTTTTATAATCAATTCATCTCTTTTTAAAAGGATGGATTGAGATAAGTATGAAATAGTCTAGGAGAAAATGATGTTAAGTTCAAAAGATATAATCAAGGCTCATAAGGTCTTGAACGGTGTGGTTGTGAATACCCCACTGGATTATGACCATTATTTATCGGAGAAGTATGGTGCTAAGATTTATTTGAAAAAAGAAAATGCCCAACGTGTTCGTTCTTTTAAGATCCGTGGTGCCTATTATGCTATTTCTCAGCTCAGCAAGGAAGAGCGTGAACGTGGGGTAGTCTGCGCTTCTGCGGGAAATCATGCGCAGGGAGTTGCCTATACTTGTAATGAGATGAAAATTCCTGCTACTATCTTTATGCCCATTACTACTCCGCAACAAAAGATTGGTCAAGTTCGCTTTTTTGGTGGGGACTTCGTGACTATTAAATTAGTTGGAGATACTTTTGATGCCTCAGCCAAAGCAGCTCAAGAATTTACAGTTTCTGAAAATCGTACCTTTATTGATCCTTTTGATGATGCCCATGTTCAGGCTGGTCAAGGGACCGTTGCTTATGAGATTTTAGAAGAAGCTCGAAAAGAATCGATTGATTTTGATGCTGTCTTAGTTCCTGTTGGAGGTGGCGGTCTCATTGCTGGGGTTTCTACCTATATCAAGGAAACAAGTCCAGAAATTGAAGTCATCGGAGTAGAGGCTAATGGGGCACGTTCCATGAAAGCTGCCTTTGAAGCTGGTGGACCTGTCAAACTCAAAGAAATTGACAAATTTGCGGATGGGATTGCTGTACAAAAGGTAGGTCAATTGACCTATGAAGCAACTCGTCAATATGTTCAAACCTTAGTAGGTGTCGATGAGGGATTGATTTCTGAAACCTTGATTGACCTTTACTCTAAGCAAGGGATTGTCGCAGAACCTGCTGGAGCGGCTAGTATCGCCTCTTTAGAGGTTTTAGCTGAATATATCAAGGGGAAAACCATTTGTTGTATCATTTCTGGAGGAAATAATGATATCAACCGTATGCCGGAAATGGAAGAGCGTGCCTTGATTTATGATGGGATCAAGCATTACTTTGTGGTTAATTTTCCACAGCGTCCAGGGGCTTTGCGTGAGTTTGTAAATGATATCTTGGGGCCAAATGATGATATCACACGTTTTGAGTATATCAAACGAGCTAGCAAGGGGACAGGCCCAGTATTGATTGGGATTGCCTTGGCAGATAAGCATGATTATGCAGGCTTGATTCGTCGAATGGAAGGTTTTGATCCATCTTATATTAACTTAAATGGTAATGAAACGCTCTATAATATGCTTGTCTGAGGACTAATAAAAAAATATCATATTATTTGCACAACTGATGTATAGGTGCTATAATGAGGGTGAAGAAAGGGGGCGATTCCTATGGACTTAGGAAATCGATTACGCTATTTCTATCACAAGTCATTATAGTACCTATTATTTTTTGATTCAGTTTATAGTAAGGGAGTAAAATTACTTGTTATATAAGGCGTATTTTTAGAATCCACTATTTTATATATGTCTAATCTGAAATTTGGTTAAATATAATAGGAATTAGAAAAAATAATCAATACTAATGAGAAGCCTTATACTGAGTTAACTGAGAAGAGTGATAAGATACTAAGAAGATAAAAAAGTGGAAAATGTTAGAAGATAGGATACTATTGTCTCCTAACTACTCATCTTTTTATAGGTTTGAAGAAATAAAAAGGAATATTGATAAAGTAAATAAATAGTACCAGTTGATCAAGTGAAAAGTGCTTATAAAGGCAGGAAGAATATCAAAGAAGGAGAAGAGAAATAATAGTTAGTAATAGTGTGGAGAGAAAGTCTTTCACTATTAGAAATATTGTTTTAAAGTTGGATAAATAGAATAAAGTTGAAGATAAAACCTGTCTAACCTATCCTGAACTGGCATTTGTAAATTATGAATATTTTTACAAACAAAAGAGTTAATAATACAATTATTTTAAAGGTATTTACTAATGGTTTATAGTAAGTAAAAACCTATATATTATCGGCTTTAATAAGATAGTAACAGAAAAATAAATCATTAATTTTATTGAATATATGTTTTTTTATTGACAAAACACATAAAAACGTATACAATTAAATATCGTAAAGAAGAAAATAGGAGAAGGACATGGCTAAGTCAAACTTTGAAAAAGTAGAATCAGTTGTTGGCTGGGTTCGTGATAAGAAAATCACAGGCTACCGTATCTCTAAAGAAACGAATGCGCGTGAAATGTCTATCATTGCTCTAGCGCAGGGTCGTGCAAAAGTAAAAAATATTTCATTTGAAACAGCTCTAGGTTTAATTGATTTCTATGAAAAAAATCATGAAAAATTTGAAGATTAATCTTTGGATAATGGTGGATTCTTGAATAGGATCTGCCTTTTCATTTTGATACTCAATGAAAATCAAAGAGCAAACTAGGAAGCTAGCCGTAGGTTGCTCAAAACACTGTTTTGAGGTTGCAGATAGAGCTGACGTGGTTTGAATTTGATTTTCGAAGAGTATGAGGACAGCAAAAAGACTGCACGATTTATGCAGCCTTTTCTTTTTATTTGAGATAGCGTTGAAGGAATTCTTTTGTACGGTCTTCTTTAGGATTAGTGAAGAGGTCTTCTGGTTTGCCTTCTTCAGCAATCACACCCTTATCCATAAAGATAACACGATGAGAGACATCACGGGCGAATTCCATTTCGTGGGTTACAACAATCATAGTCAAGCCTTCCTGAGCCAAATCTTGCATGATTTTGAGGACTTCTCCAACCATTTCTGGATCGAGAGCTGATGTTGGTTCATCAAAGAGAATGGCGTCCGGATTCATGGAGAGGGCACGAGCGATGGCTACACGTTGTTTTTGACCACCTGAGAGTTGTTTTGGTTTCGCTTGCCAGTAGCGTTCTCCCATGCCGACCTTTTCCAAGTTTTCTTTAGCAATCTTTTCAGCTTCTGTACGTTCACGTTTAAGGACAGTCGTCTGAGCGACAATTGTGTTTTCAAGTACGTTAAGATTTTCAAAGAGGTTAAAGGATTGGAAAACCATCCCCAACTTTTCACGGTATTGCGTAAGGTCATAGCCTTTTTCGAGGACGTTTTGTCCATGATAAAGGATTTGTCCATCAGTTGGTGTTTCAAGTAGGTTAATGGAGCGTAGGAAGGTCGATTTTCCACTTCCAGAGCTTCCGATGATAGAGATGACCTCTCCCTTATGGACTGTCAGTGAAATGTCTTTTAACACTTCGTTTTGGCCATAGGATTTTTTGAGGTGTTTAATTTCAAGGATTGCTTGTGTCATTATTTCAAATCCTCCGTTTGCATTTGGTTAGCACCTGTAGTATAGGTATCCATGTCCATGCGGCGTTCGATGAAGCGTAGGATACGTGTTACGGTGAAGGTGAGGACAAAGTAAATCACGGCGATGATTGTAAATGTCTGGAAGTATTGATAGGTTTGAGTTGCTACGGTATTTCCTGAGAAATAAAGTTCGACAACAGAGATAACGTTCAATACAGATGTATCTTTGATATTGATGACAAATTCATTACCAGTTGCTGGTAGGATGTTACGGACTACCTGAGGTAGGACAATCTTACGCATGGTTTGGTTATGAGTCATACCGAGTGCAGTTGCGGCTTCAAATTGTCCCTTGTCAACTGCTAGGATACCACCACGAACGATTTCGGTCATGTAGGCACCGGTGTTGATCGAAACGATGAAGATAGCAGCTAGTGTGCGGTCAAGGTTGATCCCGAAAGCTTGGGCAGTTCCATAGTAGATAACCATCGATTGAACAATCATTGGCGTACCACGGAAAATTTCAATATAGACATTGAGGATCCAGCCGACTAGTTTTTGTAAGCTGTAAATGGCCTTATTCTCAGAGAGAGGAGCAGTACGGAAGACACCAATGGCAAGGCCGATAATGAGACCTATGATGGTTCCGACGATAGAGATTAAAAGAGTGATACCAGCACCACGCAAGAGTTGTTGCCAGTTTTCAGAAAGAATTTTAGCGACTTGGCTAAAGAAACTACTGCTAGTCTCTTCAGTTGTTGTAGCTTCGGCAGGTTGTTCCTTAATCATACGATCCATCAAGGCAACTTGGTCATCTTTTGAAATGGTTTCAATGCTGGCATTGATTTGGCTAATACGATTGTCATCTTTACGAAGTCCAATGGCGATAGCTGTATCTTCTTCCCCAGTTTTGAAACCTGGTTCTACCTGAACCATCTTGAACTTAGAGTTCGCAGCTTCAGCAGTCAGTGCTTCTGGTCGTTCAGAAACATAAGCATCAATGACACCAGCCTCAAGAGCTTGGCGCATTTGAGCGAAGTCTCCCATGGCAGTTTCTTTTTTAGCACCTGGGATTTGTGCAATCAAGTCATAAAGGTAGACACCTTGTTGAGAAGTGATTTTCGCACCGTTAAAGTCAGCCAAAGATTTAGCACTTGCGTAGGCAGAATCTTTTTTGACAAGCAAAACTGGTTCGCTAGTGTAGTAACTGCTTGAAAAGGCAATTTCTTGTTTACGCTCGGCAGTAGGACTCATACCTGCGATAATCATGTCAATCTTACCAGAAGTAAGGGCAGGGACTAGACCTTCCCACTTGGTTTTAACAACCAGAGGTTCTTTACCTAAGTCCTTAGCGATTTTCTTGGCAATTTGGACATCGTATCCATTGGCGTACTGGTTGGTTCCATCGATTTTGACAGCTCCATTGCTATCATCGTCCTGAGTCCAGTTAAAGGGAGCATATGCTGCTTCCATCCCGATGCGTAAATATTCATCGGCTTGGGCAACATTGACAAGTCCCAGCATCAGCAAGAGACTTGTGAAAATAGATAAGTATATTTTTCTCATGATTTCTCCTATTTCTAATCTATTAAAAAATAACTGTCTCCTATTTTATCGAAAAAAACTCTATTTTTCAATATAGGTAAGCCCTTACTTGAGAAAAAATGATATAATAATAGCAAAGATAAAAAGGGGGCTTAGTTGATGAAAAAAACTTTTTTCTTACTGGTGTTAGGCTTGTTTTGCCTTCTTCCACTCTCTGTTTTTGCCATTGATTTTAAGATAAACTCTTATCAAGGAGATTTGTATATTCATGCAGACAATACGGCAGAATTTAGACAGAAGATAGTTTACCAGTTTGAGGAGGACTTTAAGGGGCAAATCGTGGGACTTGGACGTGCTGGCAAGATGCCTAGCGGATTTGAGATAGATCCTCAACCAAAGGTTCAGGCCTCGAAAAATGGTGCTGAACTAGCAGACGTTACTAGCGAAGTGATAGAAGGAGCAGATGGTTATACTGTTAAAGTTTATAATCCAGGTCAAGAAGGCGACACAGTTGAAGTTGACCTCGTTTGGAACTTAAAGAATTTACTTTTCCTTTATGATGATATCGCTGAATTAAATTGGCAACCTTTAACAGATAGTTCAGGGACTATTGGAAAGTTTGAATTTCATGTAAGGGGAGACAAGGGGGCTGAAAAACTCTTTTTCCATACAGGGAAACTCTTTAGAGAGGGAACGGTTGAAAAGAGTAACCTTGATTATACTATTCGTTTAGACGATCTTCCACCTAATCGTGGAGTTGAATTGCATGCCTACTGGCCTCGGACCGATTTTGCTAGCGCTAGGGATCAGGGATTGAAAGGGAATCGTTTAGAAGAGTTTAATAAGATAGAAGACTCGATTGTTAAAGAAAAAGAGCAAAGTAAACAACTCGTTACTTGGGTCTTCCCTTCGATACTTTCTATCTCCTTGTTATTGAGCGTTTGCTTCTATTTCATCTATAGAAGAAAGACCACTCCTTCAGTCAAATATGCCAAAAATCATCGTCTCTATGAACCACCAATGGAATTAGAACCTATGGTTTTATCAGAGGCTGTCTACTCGACCTCTTTGGAGGAAGTGAGTCCTCTAACCAAAGGAGCAGGAAAATTCACCTTTGACCAACTTATTCAAGCTACCTTGCTAGATGTGATAGACCGTGGAAATGTCTCTATCATTTCAGAAGGAGATGCAGTTGGTTTGAGGCTAGTAAAAGAAGATGGTTTGTCCAGTTTTGAGAAAGATTGTCTAAATCTGGCTTTTTCAGGCAAAAAAGAAGAAACTCTTTCCAATTTGTTTGCGGATTACAAGGTATCTGATAGTCTTTATCGTAGAGCAAAAGCCTCTGATGAAAAACGGATTCAAGCAAGAGGGCTTCAACTCAAATCTTCTTTTGAAGAAGTATTGAAAGAGATGCAAGAAGGAGTGAGAAGTCGAGTTTCCTTCTGGGGGCTCCCAGATTATTATCGTCCTTTAACTGGTGGGGAAAAGGCCTTGCAAGTAGGTATGGGTGTCTTGACTATCTTGCCCCTATTTATCGGATTTGGTTTGTTCTTGTACAGTTTAGATGTTCATGCTTATTTTTACCTCCCCTTGCCTATACTTGGTTTTCTAGGTTTGGTGTTGGCTGTTTTCTATTATTGGAAGCTTCGGCTAGATAATCGTGATGGTGTCCTAAATGAAGCAGGAGCAGAAGTCTACTATCTCTGGACCAGTTTTGAAAATATGTTGCGTGAGATTGCACGATTGGATCAGGCTGAATTGGAAAGTATTGTGGTCTGGAATCGCCTCTTGGTCTATGCGACCTTATTTGGCTATGCAGACAAGGTCAGTCATTTGATGAAGGTTCATCATATTCAAGTGGAAAATCCAGATATCAACCTCTATGTAGCTTATGGCTGGCACAGTATGTTTTATCATTCAAGCGCGCAAATGAGCCATTATGCAAATGTCGCAAATACAGCAAGTACCTACTCTGTATCTTCTGGAAGTGGAAGTTCTGGCGGTGGCTTCTCTGGAGGCGGAGGTGGCGGCAGTATCGGCGCCTTTTAAAGAGAGCTATCACTGGCTGAAAAAATATGCTATAATGGAAGATAGAAAAAGGAGTAATCTATGTATCTTATTGAAATTTTAAAATCTATCTTCTTCGGAATTGTTGAAGGAATTACGGAATGGTTGCCGATTTCCAGTACAGGTCACTTGATTTTAGCAGAGGAGTTTATCCAATACCAAAATCAGAATGAATCTTTTATGTCCATGTTTAATGTTGTGATTCAGCTTGGTGCGATTTTAGCGGTTATGGTCATTTACTTTAACAAGCTCAATCCTTTTAAATCGACTAAGGACAAGCAGGAAGTTCGTAAGACTTGGAGATTGTGGTTGAAGGTTTTGGTTGCGACTTTGCCTTTGCTTGCCGTCTTTAAATTTGATGATTGGTTTGATACACACTTCCATAACATGGTTTCAGTTGCTCTTATGTTGATTATCTATGGGATTGCCTTTATCTATTTGGAAAAGCGCAATAAAGCGCGTGCTATCGAGCCAAGTGTGACAGAGTTGGACAAGCTTCCTTATATGACAGCCTTCTATATCGGACTCTTCCAAGTTCTTGCCCTTTTACCAGGGACAAGCCGTTCTGGAGCAACGATTGTTGGTGGCTTGTTGAATGGAACTAGTCGTTCTGTTGTGACAGAATTTACCTTCTATCTAGGGATTCCTGTTATGTTTGGAGCCAGTGCATTAAAGATTTTCAAATTTATAAAAGCAGGACAGCTCTTGAGCTTTGGGCAATTGTTTTTGCTCTTGGTCGCTATGGGAGTAGCTTTTGCAGTTAGTATGGTCGCTATTCGCTTTTTGACCAGCTATGTGAAAAAACACGACTTTACCCTTTTTGGTAAATACCGCATCGTGCTTGGTAGCATCTTATTGCTTTATAGCTTTGTCCGTTTATTTGTATAAGAAAAGCCTTGAAGAGTCAGCTCTTCAAGGTTTTATACTCAATGAAAATCAAAGAGCAAACTAGGAAGCTAGCCGCAGGTTGCTCAAAACACTGTTTTGAGGTTGTAAATAAGACTGCCAGAGTCATTAATACCTACGGTAAGGCGACGCTGACGTGGTTTGAAGAGATTTTCATTGAGTTTTAAAATCCAGTCATGGTAATCCCCAACAGGCGGACACCTCTTTCTTTCTCGCTTAACTCTTCATAGAGTTGCAGGGCTATTTTGCTTATCTGGCTAGCATCCTGTGTTTTTTGAGTCAGACTTTTTCGTTTGGTAAGAGTTGAAAAGTCCTCGTAGCGGATTTTCAAAATGACAATTTTTCCAGCTTTTTCTTGTTGATGTAGATTGAGAGCAACTCTTTCTGATAGAAGAGCCAGCTCTTTTTTGATGTCTTCCTCAGCACGGAGAATCTTTCCATAGGTTTTCTCCTTACCGATTGATTTACGGATGCGATTGGATTTGACTGGGGAATTGTGAATGCCACGAGCCTTTCGATACAGGTCATAGCCCAGTCTACCAAAGCGGTCTATTAGGGTTACTTCAGGGACTTCAAGCAAATCAGCGCCAGTAAAAATACCCATTTGATGCAGACGCTCCACCGTCTTTTTTCCTACTCCATGAAACTTGGAAATATCCATTTGTTTGAGAAAATCTTCAGCATGGTCAGGTAGAATTACTGTCAGACCATGTGGCTTTTGATAATCACTGGCCATTTTAGCTAAGAATTTGTTGTAGGAAACGCCGGCAGAAGCAGTTAGATGGAGTTCTTGCCAGATATCCTCTTGAATGAGGCGAGCAATTTTGACCGCTGACTTGATGCCGAGTTTATTTTCTGTCACATCCAAATAGGCTTCGTCAATACTCATGGGTTCAATCAAATCTGTATAGCGCTTAAAGATAGCTCGGATCTGGAGTCCCACAGCCTTGTATTTTTCATAATTTCCTGAGATGAAGATTGCCTGAGGACAGCGTTCATAGGCTTCCTTGGAACTCATGGCTGAATGGACACCAAAAGCTCGAGCTTCATAGCTACAAGTGGAAACGACACCACGCCCACCTGTTTGCCGAGGGTCTCTGCCGATAATGACAGGTTTTCCTCTGAGTTTAGGATTATCCCTGATTTCCACGGCAGCAAAAAAGGCATCCATGTCAATATGGATGATTTTTCTTGACAAATCATTTAACAAAGGAAAAATCAACATGCCTAGCCCCCTTTTTACTGCTTATTTTCTTTTATTATACCCTTTTTTCTGAAAAAAAGAAAAAAGGACTTTATTTTTTCAAAAATATAATACAGTTTAGGGCAAAATATAGACTGTTTTAGAAAAGAAAGTGTAAAAATAGGGATTTATCACTTGTTGAAAACGATTACTGTATGGTATACTTGTCTCATGAATGTAACAGATGGCTGTTACTAGAAAGAAAAAAGAGGACATTAACATGGTTGTTAAGACAGTTGTTGAAGCACAAGATATTTTTGACAAAGCTTGGGAAGGCTTCAAAGGCGTAGATTGGAAAGAAAAAGCAAGTGTATCACGCTTCGTACAAGCTAACTACACACCTTATGATGGAGACGAAAGCTTCCTCGCAGGACCAACAGAACGTTCACTTCACATCAAAAAAATTGTAGAAGAAACTAAGGCACACTACGAAGAAACTCGTTTCCCAATGGATACTCGTCCAACATCTATCGCTGATATCCCAGCAGGATTTATCGATAAAGAAAACGAAGTTATCTTCGGTATCCAAAACGATGAACTCTTCAAATTGAACTTCATGCCAAAAGGTGGTATCCGTATGGCTGAAACTACTTTGAAAGAAAATGGATACGAACCAGATCCAGCTGTTCACGAAATCTTTACTAAATATGTAACAACAGTTAACGACGGTATCTTCCGTGCCTACACTTCAAACATTCGTCGCGCACGTCACGCTCACACTGTAACTGGTCTTCCAGATGCATACTCACGCGGACGTATCATCGGTGTTTACGCACGTCTTGCTCTTTACGGTGCAGACTACTTGATGCAAGAAAAAGTAAACGACTGGAATGCAATTGAAGAAATCGATGAAGAAACAATCCGTCTTCGTGAAGAAATCAACCTTCAATACCAAGCATTGCAACAAGTTGTTCGTTTGGGTGACCTTTACGGAGTTGACGTTCGCAAACCAGCGATGAACGTTAAAGAAGCTATCCAATGGGTTAACATCGCCTTCATGTCTGTCTGCCGTGTTATCAACGGTGCTGCTACATCTCTAGGTCGTGTACCAATCGTTTTGGACATCTTTGCAGAACGTGACCTTGCTCGTGGTACATTTACTGAATCAGAAATCCAAGAATTCGTTGATGATTTCGTTATGAAACTTCGTACAGTTAAATTTGCTCGTACTAAAGCTTATGACCAATTGTACTCAGGTGACCCAACTTTCATCACAACTTCTATGGCTGGTATGGGTAACGACGGTCGTCACCGTGTTACTAAGATGGACTACCGTTTCTTGAACACTCTTGACAACATCGGTAACTCACCAGAACCAAACTTGACAGTTCTTTGGACTGACAAATTGCCATACAACTTCCGTCGCTACTGTATGCACATGAGCCACAAACACTCTTCTATCCAATACGAAGGTGTAACAACAATGGCTAAAGACGGATATGGTGAAATGAGCTGTATCTCATGCTGTGTGTCTCCACTTGACCCAGAAAATGAAGAACAACGCCACAACATCCAGTACTTCGGTGCGCGTGTAAACGTATTGAAAGCCCTTCTTACTGGTTTGAACGGTGGTTACGACGATGTTCACAAAGACTACAAAGTATTTGATATCGAACCAATCCGTGACGAAGTTCTTGAATTTGAATCAGTTAAAGCTAACTTTGAAAAATCTCTTGACTGGTTGACTGACACTTACGTAGATGCTTTGAACATCATCCACTACATGACTGATAAGTACAACTACGAAGCTGTTCAAATGGCCTTCTTGCCAACTAAACAACGTGCCAACATGGGATTCGGTATCTGTGGATTTGCCAACACTGTTGACACATTGTCAGCTATCAAATACGCTACAGTTAAACCAATCCGTGACGAAAATGGCTACATCTACGATTACGAAACAATCGGTGAATACCCACGTTGGGGTGAAGATGACCCACGTTCAAACGAATTGGCAGAATGGTTGATCGAAGCTTACACAACTCGTCTACGTAGCCACAAACTTTACAAAGACGCTGAAGCTACAGTATCACTTTTGACAATCACATCTAACGTTGCTTACTCTAAACAAACTGGTAACTCACCAGTTCACAAAGGTGTATACCTCAACGAAGATGGTTCTGTGAACTTGTCTAAACTTGAATTCTTCTCACCAGGTGCTAACCCATCTAACAAAGCTAAAGGTGGATGGTTGCAAAACTTGAACTCACTTTCTAGCCTTGACTTTAGTTATGCAGCTGATGGTATCTCATTGACTACACAAGTATCACCTCGTGCTCTTGGTAAGACTCGTGACGAACAAGTTGATAACTTGGTAACAATCCTTGATGGTTACTTCGAAAACGGTGGACAACACGTTAACTTGAACGTTATGGACTTGAACGATGTTTACGAAAAGATCATGTCAGGTGAAGATGTTATCGTACGTATCTCTGGATACTGTGTAAACACTAAATACCTCACTCCAGAACAAAAAACTGAATTGACACAACGTGTCTTCCACGAAGTTCTTTCAATGGATGATGCCTTGGATGCGTTGAGCTAATCAAGTTCTTGAATAATGAAATAAGGAACCCTCGGTCAGTCGACTGAGGGTTGTTTTTTGGGATCTTAAATTCCTTAAGTCAGGTACTGAAATGTCTGACCGGGATTCAAAGATACTTGTTGAGTTGCGGGAGGTATTTGATACTCAATGAAAATCAAAGAGCAAACTAGGAAGCTAGCCGCAGGTTGCTCAAAGCACCGCTTTGAGGTTGTAGATAAGACTGACAAAGTCAGTCACACATATACGGCAAGGCGAAGCTGACTTGGTTTGAATTTTATTTTCGAAGAGTATTAAAATAAAAACACCACACTTTGTAAGACACAAGGTGTGGTTGTATTTTATCTCTTAGACCAAGTTCTCTTCATAAAGAGAAGTAGGATTGGGTATATCTCCAAGCGCCCTGCAATCATTGCAAAGGAGAGGAGAATTTTTGAGATAGGACTAAAGATTGAGAAACTAGAAGTGGTTCCTAGAATAGGCCCGATGTTATTGAAACAGCTAAAGACAGCGCTGGTAACGACCAGGAAATCATTGCTATCTAGGCTGACAATAAAGATAAGCGCTAGCAAAATCATAGCATAGATGACAAAGTACTTGAGAATCTTATGTTGGGTATCTTTATCAATCACTGTTTTATTCACATGGAGGGTCAAAACACGGTGGGGCGATAGGATTGACAAAATCTGATTTTTAGCAATTTTTGAAAGGATGAGGCCTCGAATAACCTTGAGTCCACCTGCGGTTGAACCAGCAGAACCACCGATTCCCATGAGGAAGAGAAGGATAAATTGGGAGAAGAGGGGCCAGTTGGTAATGTCTCCGTAACCAAAACCAGTCGTTGTAATGATATTGGAAACTTGGAAGAAGGCCATTTCAAAGCTCTTAGAAAATCCTGGGTAGAGATAGAGGGTATTGAGGCTAATCAAGCCTGTAGAAACTAGCACGATGATCAAGTAAGCACGAAGTTCTTCATCTCCAAAGAAGGCCTTGACGCGACGGAGCATAAGGTAGTAGTAGAGATTGAAATTTACCCCAAAAACCAAAACTCCGATACTAACCAGATAGGTAATCAGTGAGCTGCCATAGTGGGCAATCCCGTCGTTATAGACGGTAAAGCCTCCTGTACCTGCTGTCCCCATAGCGATGACAAAACTATCAAATAGGGGCATGCCAGCCAGATAATAGATGATGACAAAGAGTGAAAAGAGAGCTAGATAAAGGAGATAGAGAATTTGGGCAGTGTTTTTGAGTTTGGATACAACCTTACCAAAGACGGGACCAGGAACCTCAGCCTTCATCACTTCTAGGTGGCTATTCTTGGCATTATCCATAATAGCAAGTGCAAAAACAAGCACTCCCATCCCTCCGATCAAGTGGGTAAAACTTCGCCAGAAGAGGAGGGAACGGCTGAGGACCGAAACGTCGTTCAGAATAGTTGCTCCAGTAGTTGTAAAGCCAGAGCTGATTTCAAAAAAGGCATCGATAACGCTGGGAATTTGCTTAGCAAAAACAAAGGGGAGACCACCAAAGAAAGACCAGAGGATCCAACAGAGGGCAACAATCAAGACTCCCTCCTTGGCATAAATCCGTTGATTTTTGGGCTTTTGTAAAATTCCTGAACCGCCTAGTAATACGAGAATCCCTATTGTTGAAAAGAGGGCCGTAAAGACTTGGCTCGATTCACGGTAATAGAGAGCGACAGCTACAGGAACCAAAAGGAGAACAGCTTCAATCAAAAGTAATTTTGAAAGGAGGTAACGAATCATACTTTTATTCATTTCTTACCTCGCGATCAAGTCATAAATCTTGGTGATGTTTGGCAACAAGGTTGTTACTAGGAGCTTGTCTCCAACTTCCAACATATCCTCCCCAGTAGGGAAAATAGTCTTGCCCTTTCGAATGATAGCTGCAATAAGAACACCTTTTTTCAATTTCAGTTGAGAAAGAGGTTTGGCAGTCATCTTATTAGCTTCCTTGATATGGAATTGCAGGGTTTCGATTTGGCCATTGGCTAGATGGTGCATGGCTTGAAGGTCTGAATACTGGGCATTGACACGACCACGAATAAAGTGCATGATTGTATCTACAGCGATGCTTTTAGGTGTGATGATACTTGAAAAATCAGGCGCATTGATAATCTCGAGGAGACTGGTACGATTGACCTTAGTGATGTTTTTCTGTACACCTACCCTGTCAAGGAACATAGAGGTAATCAGATTTTCCTCATCAACCCCTGTTAGAGTCGCAACGGCATCATAGTTTTGAGCACTTTCTTCCAGCAGGATATCTTTTGCGGTACCATCTCCTTGAACGATGTAGAGGTTTGGGAATTTCTCGCTAAAGAAGCTAGCGATTTCAGGATTGATTTCAATAACCTTGGTATCAATACGACTGTCTTTTAGGATACCTAGTAGATAATAGGCGATTCTACCAGCTCCAACAATAAGAAGGCTCTTCACGGCACGAGATTTAAAATAATTATGGAAGAGCATCATATCAACACGGTTACCAGTGACAAAGATTCTATCTTTATCCTGTATGGTCATGTCACCGCTTGGAATGATAATTTGATGATCCCTCTCTATAGCGCAGACAATAACATTGCCAAATTTTTTACGAAAATCAGAAATGGGCATTTGGCAAAGACCGCTGGAAGATTTAACAGTGAATTCCATGAGGCTAACGCGTCCACCAAAGAAACGTTCGACAGAGAGGGCGTTGGGGAAGTCAATGATATTCGCGATAGCGCGGGCAGCCAAGAGCTCAGGGTTAACGATAAGAGAAAAACCGAGAATATTCTTTTCCTTGAAATAAGAGTTAGAATATTCAGGGTTCCGCACCCGAACGATGGTCTCTTTAGCTCCCATTTTTTTGGCTAGAACGGCTGCAATCATGTTGACTTCATCGTATTCAGTCAGGGCGATAAAGATATCACAATCCTGGACACTGGCTTGCTCAAGGATGGTAAAATCGGCCCCGTTACCAAGGATACCCATGATATCAAAGCGATTGACAATATGATTGAGGACAGCTTCGTCTTGCTCAATCAGCAAAACATCATGCTTTTCTGCAACCAAGGAGCGACAGAGGGCAGAACCAACTTTTCCCCCTCCGACAAGGATAATTTTCATAATAAAACCTACTTCTTCATTATGTAACTATCATACCTTTTTTCAAGAAAAAATGCACCTACTAGCTAATCACCAGAGTTTTTAGTAGGAAATTTGCTATAAGGTAAAACTATACCCTAATCAATTGAAATAGCTATTAGCACCTTTCTCTGAAATATGGTATGATAAAGGATATACAAGGAGATAAAATGAATAATAATTTACTGGTATTACAATCAGACTTTGGTCTGGTTGATGGTGCGGTATCGGCTATGATTGGAGTGGCTTTAGAAGAATCTCCAACCTTAAAAATCCATCACTTGACGCACGATATCACGCCCTATAATATTTTTGAGGGGAGCTATCGTCTCTTTCAGACGGTGGATTACTGGCCCGAGGGAACGACTTTTGTATCGGTTGTCGATCCAGGTGTCGGCTCGAAACGTAAGAGCGTAGTTGCTAAGACTGCAAAAAATCAATACATTGTCACGCCAGATAATGGGACGCTTTCTTTTATCAAGAAGCACGTTGGCATTGTAGCCATTCGTGAAATTTCTGAAGTGGCCAATAGACGTCAAAATACAGAGCATTCTTATACCTTCCACGGTCGTGATGTCTATGCCTATACTGGTGCTAAACTAGCCAGTGGTCACATTAGTTTTGAGGAAGTGGGGCCAGAGCTCAGTGTGGATCAGATTGTAGAGCTTCCAGTCGTAGAGACAATCATAGAAGATCATCTGGTGAAGGGAGCTATTGATATTCTGGATGTGCGTTTTGGTTCGCTTTGGACCTCTATCACGCGAGAAGAATTTTACAAGCTGGAACCAGCATTCGGTGACCGTTTTGAAGTGACTATCTATCACGCTGATATGCTGGTCTATCAAAATCAGGTTGTTTATGGCAAATCATTTGCAGATGTGAGAATTGGGCAACCCATCCTTTACATCAACTCTCTCTATCGTTTAGGTCTGGCTATCAACCAAGGTTCCTTTGCCAAGGCCTATAATGTGGGTGTCGGTTCATCTTGGACCATTGAAATAAAGAAAATAGAATCATAAAATAGGAGAATATAGATGAAAAATCAATCAATTAAACAAGTTGTTGCTATCGGTGTTGGAGCTGCGCTCTTTGTTGTCATCGGGATGATCAGTATTCCAACGCCTGTTCCAAATACAAGCATCCAGCTTCAGTATGCGGTACAGAGCCTCTTGTCTATTATTTTTGGCCCTCTAGTGGGACTACTTGTTGGTTTAATTGGGCATGCAGTGAAGGACTCTCTTGCTGGCTACGGTCTATGGTGGACTTGGATTATTGCTAGTGGTCTCTTTGGTCTAGCCGTCGGACTCTTTAGAAAATACATTCGAGTAACACAGGGTGTTTTTGAGTTGAAGGATATTGTCTTCTTTAACCTCATTCAGATTGTTGCAAATGCTCTTGTTTGGGGTGTCTTGGCACCACTTGGAGATGTTGTGATTTATCAAGAAGCGGCAGAAAAAGTATTTGCCCAAGGGATTGTTGCGGGAATTGCAAATGCTGTAACTGTAGCTATCGCAGGTACCCTTCTCTTGCTAGCTTATTCACGTACGCAGACTCGTTCAGGAAGTTTGAAAAAGGATTAACATAAAGGAAAAGGCTGGGCAACCGGTCTTTTTCGATGTTTATAGACTAGTCGGGTAAGCAATTTAGGCTAGGAATCTTGTTGGTGCTAAGTTTTTAATAGAAGAGTCTGCAAGAAGGGTTCGATTTATGATAAAATAGAAGTCTAAGAAGCGAATGAAGAGAGTAAGATGAAAGAAGCTATAATTGAGTGGAAGGATTTCTCTTTCCAGTATGAAACGCAACAAGAACCGACCTTGCAAGGAGTGGACTTAACCATTTATAAGGGAGAGAAAGTCTTAATTGTTGGGCCATCTGGGTCAGGTAAGTCTACCTTGGGTCAGTGTTTGAATGGGATTATTCCAAATATTTACAAGGGTCAGACATCTGGAGAATTTTTGATCAGGGGGCAAGCAGCATTTGATATGAGCATCTACGATAAATCTCATCTGGTCAGTACAGTTTTGCAGGATACAGATGGGCAGTTTATCGGCTTGTCCGTGGCAGAGGACTTAGCTTTTGCGCTAGAAAATGATGTAACAAGTCTAGAAGAGATGAAAAGTCGTGTTCATAAATGGGCTGAAAAGCTGGACCTTATTTCTTTACTGCCGCAGCGTCCTCAGGATTTGTCAGGTGGACAAAAGCAGCGAGTTAGTCTAGCTGGTGTTTTGATTGATGAGAGTCCGATTCTTTTGTTTGATGAGCCACTCGCCAATCTGGATCCCAAGTCAGGTCAGGATATTATCGAATTGATTGACCAGATTCATAAGGAAGAGGGAACGACGACTCTTATTATCGAGCACCGTTTGGAGGATGTTCTGCATCGCCCTGTGGATCGGATTGTCTTGATAAACGATGGCCGTATCCTCTTTAATGGGAGTCCTGATCAGTTATTGGCGACTGACCTGTTGACCCAAAATGGAATTCGAGAACCCCTTTATCTAACCACTTTACGTCAATTAGGTGTGGATTTAGCTAAAGAAGAACAATTAGCAAATTTGGACAACTTGTCTATCTCAAAAGGCCAGGTTCAGTTGCGGACGGAACTGGCAAAAGAAACCCCAGAATTGCAGTCACTCTTTAGACTAGAGGACGTGTCGTTTTCTTATGATGATAGACCGATTTTAAAGTCCCTACATTTGGATATTAAAAAGGGCGAAAAGATTGCCATTGTCGGGAAAAATGGAGCAGGGAAATCAACCCTAGCCAAGGCCTTAAGTAGCTTTATTCAGACGGAAGGTCGCTATCTTTGGGAAGGGCAGGATATCAAAGGAGATTCTGTTGCAGAGCGGGCGGAACGAGTAGGCTATGTGCTGCAAAATCCCAATCAAATGATTTCAACCAATATGATTTTTGATGAGGTGGCTCTAGGGCTCCGTTTGCGAGGTGTGAACGAGCAGGAAATTGAAACGAGAGTCTATGAAACTTTGAAAATCTGTGGTCTCTATGAATTCCGTAATTGGCCAATTTCTGCCCTGTCATTTGGTCAGAAAAAACGTGTGACTATTGCATCGATTTTGGTCTTAGGGGCTGAAATTATCCTCTTAGATGAACCGACTGCAGGTCAAGACCAGAAGAACTATACTGAAATTATGGAATTTCTTGAAGAACTGCATCAAAAAGGTCATACCATTGTCATGATTACCCATGATATGCAATTGATGCTGGATTATTCGGATAGGGCTCTTGTCATGGTGGATGGGGAATTGATTGCCGATACTGATCCAGCTAGTCTTTTGAGCAGTCCTGAGCTGTTAGTAAAAGCCAATCTAAAAGAAACTTCTATCTTCAACTTGGCTAAGAAACTCGACGTGGATCCACTTGCTTTAACGGCATTTTACAAAGAAAGGAGAGAAGGATGCAAGCAAAATTAATTGGTTACCAGCACAGAGATACTGTGATTCATCGCTTGTCAGGAGCTGGAAAACTTCTCTTTTTCATCCTCGTGTCATTGGCGGCCATGATTAGCTATGATACCAGACTGCTTGTTCTGATTGCCATCTTTTCGGTCTTTCTCCTCTATTTGTCAGAAATCCGTTTTAAAGATGTTTCCTTTGTAGCCGTTTTTGCGACGGCATTTGCCGTTTTAAACGTTTTGATGGTCTATCTCTTTTCTCCCGAGTATGGGGTTGGACTTTATGGAGAGAGAAGTGTGATTTGGCAGGGAATCGGTGCTTACACTCTGACCAGTCAAGAACTCTTTTATCTGCTAAATTTGGCTATTAAGTACCTTTGCACCATTCCTCTGGCTATTATCTTTTTGATGACAACCCACCCTAGTCAGTTTGCTTCCAGTTTAAATCAAATTGGTGTGCCCTATAAGATTGCCTATTCTGTCAGCCTGACCTTGCGCTATATTCCAGATTTGCAGGAAGAATTCTTTACAATCAAGATGTCTCAGGAAGCGCGTGGGATGGAATTATCCAAGAAAGCTTCTCTTATGCAACGAATCAAAGGCAATCTGCGCATTATCACTCCCTTGATTTTTAGCTCGCTAGAACGCATTGATACCATTGCGACCGCCATGGAACTTCGCCGCTTTGGGAAAGAGAAAAAACGCACTTGGTATAGTTATCAGGCCTTGAAAAAAGGAGATTATATTACCTTGCTCTTGGCAGCTGTATTTTTAGTAGCTAGTTTACTACTTATCTTGCAGAATCACGGACGATTTTACAACCCTTGGAAATAGCTTGAAAAAATTGAAAAAATCAAGTCGTTTCTATTGACAATGATTCTGAAAGTGTTATACTAAGAAAGTAGTTTCGCTGATTTACTTCAAACCTGTTGTGAGGTAAGTTAACGATGCCTTAACCACGCTGTTTGCTGAGCTTGACTCCGGGCAGTGTGGCTATTTTTTTGCAATGGTGAAAGGAAGCAAGTCATGACAAATCACATTGTATTATTTGAACCTCAAATTCCACAAAATACAGGCAATATCGCGCGTACTTGCGCTGCGACCAATTCTCCCCTCCACATCATCAAGCCAATGGGCTTTCCTATTGACGACCGCAAGATGAAGCGAGCTGGATTGGATTATTGGGATAAGCTAGAGATTTATTTTTACGAGAGTTTGGAAGATTTCATGTCTCAGATGAAGGGCAAACTCTATCTTATTTCTAAATTCGCTGAGAAAGTGTATTCTGATGTGGATTTATCGATTAAAGAAGATCATTATTTTCTCTTTGGACGTGAAGATAAGGGTTTACCTGAGGACTTTATGCGAGAACATCCTGAGAAGGCTCTCCGTATTCCTATGAATGATGAACATGTCCGCAGTCTCAATGTGTCTAATACCGTCTGTATGATTGTCTATGAGGCTCTTCGCCAGCAGAACTTTGCAGGTCTTGAACTTGTTCATACCTATGAAGTGGATAAATTGAAATAAAAAATGAAAATGAAAGTGAACAAAATGCTTGCGCTTGCAAGCGTTTTTTGTTATGATAAAAGAGTCTTCAGGGCAGGGTGTGATTCCCGACCGGCGGTGACTTTAACTAGGAAATGATCTTTTCCTTTTATACTTTGTTGACAAGCTTTGCCTAACCAGAAGTTATGCCTACAGCTTGTCGCCTAGTCTAAAAGAAAAATCTCTATTTCCTTCTCTTTAAAGAAGTCCGCGAGCGCAAGCTGATGTGGTGAGATTCCACAACCGACAGTATAGTCTGGATGGGAGAAGACGAAAGAATAGCTTTGTCTGTTCTGATAGATTTATAGCTAGATTGTAACCGCTTGCTTTAATTTTCTTTAATAGAGTAAGAGGGAAGATTTGGGATATAAAAAGTGAGAATAGATAGAGGAATCCTTTCTAACTTCTTCTGATTTTATAGAAAATTGGAGGAACCTGTTATGACAAACACACGTCGACTTTCGACCATTGCGATTTTATCAGCCATTTCATTTGTGCTGATGTACTTTGACTTTCCGCTTTTACCAGCGGCGTCCTTCCTCAAGATCGAATTTAGTATCTTGCCAGTCCTTGTAGGTCTGGTGGTCATGGATTTGCCTGCTGCTCTAGGAATTCTCTTGCTTCGCTCACTCTTGAAATTGCTTCTTAACAGCCAGGGGGTGAATACTTACATTGGTTTGCCAATGAATATCGTAGCTTTAGGAGTTTTTGTCATCGTATTTGCTTTGATTTGGAAAAAGGAACGGACAACCCTTCGTTTCCTACTAGGCTCTCTAGCTGGGACTATTGGTTTAACCGTGGCTATGTTGGTTCTCAACTATGTTTATGCTGTTCCTTTGTACGCTAAGTTTGCGAACTTTGATATTGGAAAAATTTTGGGACTTTCCAACTACCTAATGACCATGGTATTACCTTTTAACTTGATTGAGGGTGTAATCTTTTCCGTTTCATTCTGGTTGTTGTACGTCCTTTTGAAACCAACCTTAAAACATTATGAAAGATAAACAAACATTTTTAATGAAGGGCAGTTTTGCCCTTTTACTTTTCGTTATTCTTGGCTACATGGTCAAATTTTACCCTGAAACGCTAGTCGGTTTTGACCAACCGATTCAGACTGCCGTTCGAGGAGACTTGCCAGATTACTTGACTATTCTTTTCCGAGCCATCACACGCTTGATTGATATCCCAGTGATTATCACTTGGGTTGTCATTACAGCCTTTATCTTGTATCGTAAGCAGTGGAAGATTGAAAGCCTACTTATGCTGGGAAATTTGGCTTTGGCTGGTCTTTTAATCGTGACTTTTAAAAACATCTACCAGCGCCCACGGCCAGCTATCTTACACTTGGTTGAGGAGAAGGGATTTTCCTTCCCAAGTGGCCATTCTCTGGCTGTAACATTGATGGTAGGCACTCTGATTGTCATCCTCAGTCAACGGATGAAAGATCCAGTCTGGAGAAGAATCGTGCAAATCGTACTTGGCCTCTACCTAGTTAGTGTGCTGGTATCAAGGGTCTATCTAGGAGTTCACTACCCATCAGATGTCCTTGCCAGTCTCTGTGTGGGCTTGGGAGTCCTGTTTATCGAGTTTCCTTTCTATGACAAGCTTCGTTTCCAATGGCGATTTAAAGGCAAGCAGAAGTGAGTATCAAATTCCATTGAGGAGAAAGAAATGAAAGTCAATATAAAAGATCTCCATCCGACTCAACTATACTTATCAGAAAAGAAACTAGCAGGCATCCAGATGCTTTATCAGTCGGCAGAAATGATCAATGTTGACCCAATCAGTATTCTTGCGTTCGGAGATTGCTTGTTGATTACAGATGGGCATCACAGGACTTATCAGGCTTTATTGGCAGGTCAAGATACGATTTCTGCTGAGTTTGATAGAGACGGCGGTAATGAACTATATCATCTCTATGCGCAAGTCTGCGAAGAAAGAAAAATTTATTCTGTTCTGGATTTAAAAAATCATATCTTACCTCAAGATGAGTATAAAGCAAAATGGTATAACTGGTGTGAGGGTTTTAATCAAGCAGCAACTCTCTTATTGAAAAGGAAAGCAGATGAAACAGACCCTACAAATAGATGATGCACTGCGTCTTGTTCCTTATTATCAGGTCAATCATTGTGAGGAAGCTTTTGCTTGGTATCAGGATGTGAACTTGGTTTACCTCGTAGATGGTGTGAAGAGACCGTACAGTCCAGCGACCTTGGAAGCTATGTATTCCTATTTGGATCAGCATGGTGAGCTTTTTTGGATTGAAGTTAAGGAGAAGGGGGAATGGTTTCCAATTGGGGATGTTACACTATCTCAGGATAATCTTCCCATTGTGATTGGGAATCCCGCTTATCAACATCTAGGGCTTGGGAAAAAGGTTCTAAGTACTTTGATTGAATTGGCTCGAGTAAAAGGATGGAAAGAATTGAAAGTCAAGGAAATCTATACCTACAATCATGCTTCTAGGAGGTGTTTCAAGTCGCTTGGATTTGTGGAAGATGGAGCAACAGAAAAAGGAACGAGTTTTATATTGAAATTAGTCTAATCTAACTTGTTTTTTAACTAAAAATCTGATAAACTAAGTAGTAATTGAATAGAAATCTGCAAGACTAGTAACTCAAGGGAAGTATATCAGGGAGGAGAGCCGTGACTGCAAGTTCTCTATATGAAAGCTGGGCGAATTCACTTGCGCATGGATTTAGAAATGAAGGTCTGACTTGTCAGATGAAAACGGATGGTACCGCGTGTCAACGCTCCGAGTGGAGTTTTTGGCATGTGGTTTTCTTTTTTATCTACGAGAGACTGATGGAGGAATTATGTCAACTATTGAAGAACAATTAAAAGCGCTTCGTGAAGAAACGCTGGCTAGCTTGAAGCAGATTTCTGCTGAAAATAAAAAAGAGATGCAAGACTTGCGTGTCTCTGTCCTTGGTAAAAAGGGTTCGCTCACTGAAATCCTCAAAGGGATGAAAGATGTTTCTGCTGAGATGCGTCCAATCATTGGGAAACATGTCAATGAAGCTCGTGATGTCTTGACAGCTGCCTTTGAAGAAACAGCTAAGCTCTTGGAAGAAAAGAAAGTCGCGGCTCAACTGGCTAGCGAGAGTATCGATGTGACGCTTCCAGGTCGTCCAGTTGCGACTGGTCACCGTCATGTCCTCACACAAACCAGTGAGGAAATCGAAGATATTTTCATTGGGATGGGTTACCAAGTCGTGGATGGTTTTGAAGTGGAGCAAGACTACTATAACTTTGAGCGTATGAACCTTCCAAAAGACCACCCAGCTCGTGATATGCAGGACACTTTCTATATCACAGAAGAGATCTTACTCCGTACTCACACGTCTCCAGTTCAAGCGCGTGCCATGGATGCCCATGATTTCTCTAAAGGCCCTTTGAAAATGATCTCACCAGGGCGTGTGTTCCGTCGTGACACAGACGATGCGACCCACAGTCACCAGTTCCACCAAATTGAAGGCTTGGTTGTTGGGAAAAATATCTCTATGGCTGATCTTCAAGGAACCCTTCAGTTGATTGTGCAAAAAATGTTCGGTGAAGAGCGTCAGATCCGTCTGCGCCCATCTTACTTCCCATTCACAGAGCCATCTGTTGAGGTGGATGTTTCTTGCTTCAAGTGTGGTGGAGAAGGCTGTAACGTATGTAAGAAAACAGGTTGGATCGAAATTATGGGGGCCGGTATGGTTCACCCACGTGTCCTTGAAATGAGTGGTATCGATGCGACTGTTTACTCTGGATTTGCCTTTGGTCTTGGACAAGAGCGTGTAGCTATGCTCCGTTATGGAATCAACGATATCCGTGGATTCTACCAAGGCGATGTCCGCTTCTCAGAACAGTTTAAATAATGATTAGAAAAGTAGAAAAGGCAGATGTTGGGGTGTTGTCCAAAATTGCCAAACAAACCTTTCGTGAAACATTTGCTCATGATAATACAGAAGAGCAGTTACAGGAATACTTTGAAGAGGCTTATAGTTTGAGAGTTTTGTCAACTGAGTTGGAAAATCCAGAATCCGAAACCTATTTCATTATGCATGAAGAGGAGATAGCTGGTTTTCTCAAAGTCAACTGGGGAAGTGCTCAGACTGAGAGAGAATTAGAGGATGCTTTTGAAATTCAACGTCTCTATGTGCTACAAAAATTCCAAGGATTTGGACTAGGTAAGCAACTGTTTGAATTCGCTCTTGAACTTGCTACCAAAAATAGTTTTTCTTGGGCTTGGCTAGGTGTTTGGGAGCATAATACAAAAGCTCAAGCATTTTATAATCGATATGGTTTTGAAAAATTTAGCCAACATCATTTTATGGTTGGTCAAAAAGTAGATACAGATTGGTTACTGAAAAAGAAATTAAGGTAAGAAGATGATTCTTCTATTGAAATGATAGGAAAGGAAAAGAACTAGAGTGGCAACTGTCATTCTGGAGAACTAAATTATGCTTGTATCTTATAAATGGTTAAAAGAATTGGTGGACATTGATGTGCCATCACAAGAGTTGGCTGAAAAAATGTCAACTACAGGGATCGAGGTAGAAGGTGTCGAATCACCGGCTGCTGGTCTCTCAAAAATTGTCGTCGGTGAGGTCTTGTCTTGCGAAGATGTGCCAGAAACTCACCTCCATGTTTGTCAGGTTAACGTTGGCGAAGAAGAAGCCCGTCAAATCGTCTGTGGTGCCCCAAATGTGCGTGCTGGTATCAAGGTTATGGTGGCTCTTCCAGGAGCTCGCATCGCTGACAACTACAAAATCAAAAAAGGAAAAATCCGTGGTTTAGAGTCACTTGGGATGATCTGTTCACTTGGTGAATTGGGAATTTCTGACTCAGTTGTACCTAAGGAATTCGCAGATGGTATCCAAATCTTGCCAGAAGATGCTGTTCCTGGGGATGAAGTCTTCTCATACCTAGACTTGGATGATGAAATCATCGAACTTTCTATCACACCAAACCGTGCAGATGCCCTTTCTATGCGTGGAGTAGCTCACGAAGTTGCAGCCATCTATGACAAGGCGGTCAACTTTAAAGAATTTACTCTTTCAGAAACTGACCAAGCTGCAGCAGATGCTCTTTCTGTAGGTATTGAGACAGACAAGGCGCCTTATTATGCAGCTCGTATCTTGGACAATGTGACTATCGCACCAAGTCCACAATGGTTGCAAAATCTCCTCATGAACGAAGGCATCCGTCCTATTAATAACGTAGTGGACGTGACCAACTACATCCTGCTCTACTTTGGTCAACCAATGCACGCCTTTGACTTGGATACCTTTGAAGGTACTGACATCCGTGTGCGTGAAGCGCGTGCTGATGAAAAATTGGTGACCTTGGATGGTGAAGAACGTGACTTGGAAACAAATGACCTAGTCATCACTGTCGCAGACAAGCCAGTAGCCCTTGCAGGTGTTATGGGCGGTCAAGCAACAGAAATCTCTGAGAAATCTAGTCGTGTCGTCCTTGAAGCTGCTGTTTTCAATGGCAAATCAATTCGTAAGACTAGTGGTCGTCTCAACCTTCGTTCTGAGTCGTCTTCTCGCTTTGAAAAAGGTATCAATGTGGCAACTGTTAACGAAGCCCTTGATGCGGCAGCTAACATGATTGCAGAACTTGCAGGTGCGACGGTGCGCAAAGGCATCGTTTCAGCGGGTGAGCTTGATACCTCTGATGTGGAAGTTTCTTCAACTCTTGCTGATGTTAACCGTGTCCTTGGTACAGAACTTTCTTACGCGGATGTAGAAGACGTCTTCCGCCGTCTTGGCTTTGATCTTTCTGGAAATGCAGACAGCTTTACAGTCAGCGTCCCACGTCGTCGTTGGGATATCACAATCGAGGCAGATCTCTTTGAAGAAATTGCTCGTATCTATGGATATGACCGCTTGCCAACCAGCCTTCCAAAAGACGATGGTACAGCAGGTGAATTGACTGCGACACAAAAACTTCGCCGCCAAGTTCGTACCATTGCTGAAGGGGCAGGTTTGACAGAAATCATCACCTACGCTCTAACAACTCCTGAAAAAGCAGTTGAGTTCACAGCTCAACCAAGTAACCTTACGGAACTTATGTGGCCAATGACAGTGGACCGTTCTGTCCTCCGTCAAAATATGATTTCTGGTATCCTTGATACAGTTGCTTACAATGTGGCTCGTAAGAACAAAAACTTGGCACTTTACGAGATCGGAAAAGTCTTTGAACAAACAGGCAATCCAAAAGAAGAACTTCCAAATGAGATTAATAGCTTTGCCTTTGCCTTGACAGGCTTGGTTGCTGAAAAAGATTTCCAAACAGCAGCAGTTCCAGTTGATTTCTTCTATGCTAAAGGAATCCTTGAAGCATTATTTACTCGCTTGGGACTAGAAGTGACCTATACGGCAACATCTGAAATCGCTAGCCTTCACCCAGGTCGTACCGCTATGATTTCACTCGGTGACCAAGTTCTTGGTTTCCTTGGTCAAGTACACCCAGTCACTGCTAAGGCCTACGATATTCCAGAAACGTATGTGGCTGAGCTCAACCTTTCAGCCATCGAAACTGCCCTTAAACCAGCTACTCCATTTGTGGAAATCACAAAATTCCCAGCAGTTAGCCGTGACGTTGCCCTCCTTCTCAAGGCAGAAGTGACTCACCAAGAAGTTGTGGACGCGATCCAAGCTGCCGGCGTGAAACGTTTGACAGATATCAAACTCTTTGACGTCTTCTCAGGTGAGAAATTGGGACTTGGTATGAAGTCAATGGCTTATAGCTTGACTTTCCAAAATCCAGAAGACAGCTTAACGGACGAAGAAGTCGCACGCTACATGGAAAAAATCCAAGCGTCTCTCGAAGAAAAAGTCAATGCAGAAGTGCGTTAAAGTATCAATCCATCCTTCGGGGTGGATTTTTGCTTTTTAAATAACAATTCAGGATCAAAAATAGACAGTTGAGGAACAGAGAAGATAAATTGGAGTTTACCAGTGTATAATGTATTCATAACTCAAAGTACCCTAAGATTTTTTACTAAAATGAGGATGATAAAATGGACAAAAATCATTGTAAAGGCTATCAAAAAGGAGTATAATGAGTGCAAGACATTTCGGAGGTGAAAGATGCTAGAAGTAAGAAGTCTAGAGAAAAGTTTTGGACCCAAGCAAGTTTTGTTTGGTATTGACTTTCAAGCGCGACCAGGTCGTATTTTGGGATTAGTCGGGAAAAACGGTGCTGGGAAAACAACGATTTTCCACAGTATTTTGAAGTTTTTAGAATATCAAGGAGAAATTAGTCTGGATGGTCAGGATATTCGTCAGGAGACCTACGCTCGGATTGGCTATCTACCTGAAGAACGCAGTCTCATGCCTAAATTGACAGTCCTTGAACAAGTTCGTTATTTGGCGACTCTAAAGGGCATGGATGCTAAGGAAATCAAGGAAAAACTCCCTCAATGGATGAAGAGGTTGGAAGTGAAAGGGAAGCTGACAGATAAAATCAAGAGTCTGTCAAAAGGAAATCAACAGAAGATTCAGCTCATCATTACTCTGATTCATGAACCAGACTTGATTATCTTGGATGAGCCTTTCAGTGGATTGGACCCAGTCAATACAGAATTGCTCAAGCAAGTCATTTTTCAAGAAAAAGAACGTGGGGCAACCATTATCTTTTCTGATCATGTCATGACCAATGTCGAGGAACTTTGTGATGATATTTTGATGATTCGAGATGGTCGTGTGGTCTTGCATGGACCAGTTCAGGATGTCCGCAACCAATACGGGAAAACGCGTCTCTTTGTTTCAAGTGAACGAAGCAAGGAAGAATTGGAAAAACTTCCTCATGTCAAACAGGTGAGCTTGACCAAGCAAGGCAGTTGGAAATTGATCTTAGAGGATGAGAGTGCTGGAAGGGAACTTTTCCCAATCTTGACTCAAGGGCAATATATCGCAACCTTTGACCAGCAAGCGCCAACAATCGATGAAATCTTTAAACTAGAATCAGGGGTGGAAGTATGAGAAATATGTGGGTTGTAATCAAGGAAACCTATCTTCGACATGTCAAATCGTGGAGTTTCTTCTTTATGGTGATTTCGCCGTTCCTCTTTTTAGCCTTATCTGTAGGAATTGGCTATCTCCAAGGATCTTCTATGGCTCAGAGTGGCAAGATAGCAGTAGTCAGCACTGTTCCAGCTGTGACAGACAGTCTTAAATCTACCAATGGTCTCAATTTTGATTATCAGGATGAAGCAAGTGCTCAAGCTGCTATCAAGGATGAAAAATTAAAAGGCTATCTGACCATTGACCAAGAGGATAGTGTCTTGAAGGCAGTTTATCACGGTGAAACTTCCCTTGAGATTGCTATTAAGCTAGGAGTAACGAGCAAGTTAAATGAGCTTCAAGATCAACTCAATCGTTCGGCAGCCAATTTGTCACAAGAACAGGAAAAACGCTTGGAACAAACAGTTAACTTTACGGAGAAAATTGATGAATCCAAGGAAAATAAAAAAATGATTCAAACCTTTGCGGCCGCAGGGCTTGGTTTATTTCTTTATATGATTTTGATTACCTATGCTAGTGTCACTGCTCAGGAAGTGGCTAGCGAGAAAGGAACCAAAATTATGGAGGTGGTCTTCTCTAGTATCCGAGCTAGTCATTATTTCTACGCTCGCATGCTAGCTCTGCTTCTTGTGATTTTGACCCATATTGGCATTTACGTCGTGGGTGGACTTGCTGCCATTCTTCTCTTTAAAGACCTACCAATCTTGGCACAATCTGGTATTTTAAACCATATAGGAGAGGCTTTCTCGCTCAACACCTTATTGTTTGTCTTGGTTAGCCTCTTTATGTACGTTGTTTTAGCAGCCTTCCTAGGTTCTATGGTTTCTCGTCCTGAGGACTCAGGAAAAGCCTTGTCGCCTTTGATGATTTTGATTATAGGTGGTTTTTTTGGAGTGACAGCTCTAGGTGCAGCTGGTGACAATCTCATCTTAAAGATTGGTTCATATATTCCCTTTATTTCGACTTTCTTCATGCCATTTAGAACCATTAATGGCTATGCAAATGGGTTAGAAGCTTGGATTTCGCTTGCTATTACGATTGCTTTTGCAGTAACGGCAACAGTCTTTATCGGACGTATGTATGCTAGCCTCGTTCTGCAAACAGATGATTTAGGTCCTTGGAAAACCTTTAAACGTGCCTTATCTTATAAATAGAAGAGCCTCGCGAAAGCGAGGTTTTTTAGAGATAAAAAGAGTGGAATTCAGAAAAATATTTTTCATATCTATTGACTTTTAGGGGTGAAATTTGGTATTATAGTAGGCGGTATTGTTTACCCCATTTGAAAGGCCCCGGAACCTTCCAAATACTTTTCGATGGGAAGGAACACCCATCACCGTAAACAAAAATCGAACTATATATAGGAGAAATCATGAACAAAACAACATTTATGGCTAAACCAGGCCAAGTTGAACGTAAATGGTACGTAGTTGACGCAACTGATGTACCACTTGGACGTCTTTCTGCAGTAGTTGCTAGCGTACTTCGCGGAAAAAACAAACCAACATTTACACCACACACTGATACAGGTGACTTTGTGATTGTTATCAATGCTGAAAAAGTTAAATTGACTGGTAAAAAAGCAACTGATAAAATCTACTACACTCACTCAAACCACCCAGGTGGATTGAAACAAATCTCTGCAGGTGAACTTCGTTCTAAAAATGCAGTACGTTTGATCGAGAAATCAGTTAAAGGTATGCTTCCACACAATACTCTTGGACGCGCTCAAGGTATGAAGTTGAAAGTATTTGTTGGAGCTGAGCACACTCACGCTGCACAACAACCAGAAGTTCTTGATATTTCAGGACTTATCTAAGGAAAGGAACAATAAAGTATGTCACAAGCACAATATGCAGGTACTGGACGTCGTAAAAACGCTGTTGCACGCGTTCGCCTTGTTCCAGGAACTGGTAAAATCACTGTTAACAAAAAAGATGTTGAAGAGTACATCCCACACGCTGACCTTCGTCTTGTAATCAACCAACCATTCGCAGTTACTTCAACTGCAGGTTCATACGACGTTTTCGTTAACGTTGTAGGTGGTGGATACGCTGGTCAATCAGGAGCTATCCGTCACGGTATCGCTCGTGCCCTTCTTCAAGTAGACCCAGACTTCCGCGATTCATTGAAACGCGCAGGACTTCTTACACGTGACTCACGTAAAGTTGAACGTAAGAAACCAGGTCTTAAGAAAGCTCGTAAAGCATCACAATTTAGTAAACGTTAATTCGAAAGAATTACTATACTTACAAAGAGCACCTTTCGGGGTGTTCTTTTTGTACTTTCTTACTAAATTGGTGCAACTGACACAGTTGTTGCGACTTTAGTCGCTTACAAATGTGGCTGCAACCAGACGAAGTCAGTGCCTCAAAATGTTAATCAATACGATACTATCAACGTTTCAAATCACTCGAAAGTTTACATTATTGTTTCTTTTTATATTCTTAAGAAATCAAAAGAAACATAAGTTGTCAGCTCTTTATTATAAAAACATTAATTAGCATTCTAGTATTATCGTCAGTCTAAAATCAGTATTTTGAGTTGTACGAAATCAGTTTTTGAATTTTGTCTAGTCTTACTTCATTTTCCCCTGAAGTTAAGTTTTTACTCAGAATCATTAGTTAAAAAGGAAAAAGAACGAGTTTTATATTTGGATTTGAAGTTTATAAAATTTTTAAAAGCTACATAGAAACATGGTATAATGTAACTAAAGGAGGTAGCATATGTCCTTAGATATAGATAAAGAAAAGATGACAATCATGGGAGTAGCTTTTGAAAAACGATCCGTTTTTAAGAGTGTTTGGTATGCTTTAAGTACAAATATGATTGAAGGATGGCGACCTACGGTTATTGATGTTGAAACACTGCGAGATGAAGCTCTTGCTCTGGGGATAACTCTTTAATAACATCTCGATTTGTTAAAAGATATTTTGTCCACTACCTTTTTTCAATTGAGTATTATTTGTCATAGATAGAACATTGCATTCAGAATAACGAAAAACGCATCAAAAATGGTGCGTTCTGTTTTTATGCTACAATAAAAGGAGGGAAACAAAGTGAAAATTTTTAAGGGAGAGTTTTATCGCATCTCTGTATTAACAGACAAGCTAGTAAGGTTAGAATACTCTAAAACTGGCAGTTTTGAGGATAGAATTACACAACTCATCTATAATAGAGATTTTGGCCAAATTTCGTTAGATTATATCGAGACATCAAACGTACTAGATATTATGACGGACTATTTTCATTTGCACTTTAATAAAGGAGAATTTAACGCTGAAAATTTATTTATAGAATTAAAAGGAAATTTTGCCGTATATGGTAGTCGCTGGTATTTTGGTGAATCTATTGAAACGTTAAAAGGAACAGCTCGGACTCTGGATGAGGCAGATGGAGCAATCCCATTAGAAGATGGAATTATTAGTCGAAGTGGTATTGCCTTATTGGATGATTCTCAAGGATTTATTTGGGATGAACAGTCTGGTTATATTGAGAGAGAAAATCAAATTGACCTGTATTTCTTTGCCTATGGGCATGATTATAGGGGAGCAATCAGAGACTTTTACCATTTGACTGGATCAACACCTTTGTTACCAAGATATGCTTTAGGTAATTGGTGGAGTAGGTATTGGCCTTATACGTCGGATGAATATTTGAATTTAATAGACAGATTTAAAACAGAGAAAATTCCATTATCTATCGGTGTTTTAGATATGGATTGGCATATAACTGACATTCCATCTCGTTTTGGAAGTGGCTGGACAGGATATAGCTGGAATAAAAACTTAATACCTAATCCAGAACAGTTATTGCAAGAACTTCATGATAGGAAGTTAAAACTTTCCTTAAATGTCCATCCTGCTGATGGTATACGGGCTTATGAAGAAGCTTACCCGCGAGTCGCCAAACGATTAGGGTTAAATGTAGAATTAGAAGAACCTGCCATTTTTGATTTTTTTAATCCCTCTTTTAGGGAAGCCTACTTTAAAGATGTTCATTATGAGCTAGAAAAGCAGGGAGTAGATTTTTGGTGGATTGACTGGCAACAAGGGACACAAGGTATGTTGGATCCACTATGGCTTTTAAACCATTATCACTATCAGGATAGTTGTAAAAATTCGGAAGGTGGCTTGATTTTATCAAGGTATGCAGGTCCTGGAAGTCACCGCTATCCTGTTGGTTTTTCAGGTGACACCATTATTAGTTGGAATTCGTTAAGATTTCAACCTTATTTTACAGCGACAGCATCTAATATCGGTTATAGTTGGTGGAGTCATGATATCGGTGGACACATGTTGGGGGATTATGACGAAGAGTTACAAACTAGATGGCTACAGTTTGGTGTTTTTAGTCCGATTACTCGATTACATAGTTCTAGAAGTCCCTTTAATAGTAAAGAACCTTGGTTTTTTTCAGAAACAACATCTAAGATTATGAAGAAATACCTTCGTTTGAGACATCAGATGATTCCATATCTATACACTATGAATGTAAAGACACATGAAGAAGGTGCCCCATTAATTAGTCCAATGTATTATTTCTACCCAGAGAATGATGAGAGCTATAATGTTCCAAATCAATACTTTTTTGGAACAGAACTGATGGTGGCTCCCATTGTAGAAAAGATGGATTTGGCATTCCAATCTGCAAAAGTAGATGTATGGTTCCCTGAAGGTGAATGGTATGACTTCTTTTCAGAGAAAAAATATACAGGTGGTGTGAAGTTAAGTGTTTATAGGGATATTTCGGCTATACCTGTGTTTGCAAAAAGTGGTGCAATCATTCCCTTGGTTGCTTCTGAGATAGATATGGGTGTTGATTTACCTGAAGTTATAGATTGGTATGTATTCCCAGGCAAACAACATTCTTTTGAAATGATTGAAGATCAAAATGGTCAAAGATATAAAACAAGATTATCGATTGATTGGGAAAAGGGAATGGTAGAGTTAGCATTACAAGGAGATTCTAGTATCGTTCCAAGTAATAGAAGACATAGAATCCATTTTAAAGGAACGAATGTGTCTATAATTGAATTGCCAAATAAGAATGATACAGCTAGATTTGAATGCAAAGAAAATAAAATGCCATCTCTAAATGATGAAGTTTTTAGACTACTAAAGACGGCTTCTCTTCCATATGAATTAAAAGATAGATTGTTAAATCAATTCATCAATGCGAAAAACTCTCATGAGTTAATGAATATCTTGCATCATCAGGATAAGGAATTGAGAGGGCGTTTGTTGGAAATGATATTTACTAGCGAAAAATAATTGAGACATTTCGTACACAATTTTTATTATTTAATGTGTAGTAGTTTTACATCTCTATGATTATTGGCTTGTATTTTAGTAATTACAAGTTTGGCATAGGGATGTTTTTTGTTTACTGAAGAGGAAAGGATAAGTATGTTTCAAGGTTTGAAACATTTTTAAACTAAACAAGAGCAAATTTTTAAAGGAGATTTTTCAACGTAACTTCCACTTGCCTGACCGAAGTGGAAGTTAGTCTAAAACGGATTTTTATGGTGGAATTAAGTATGAGAAGTTAGATTTTTCAGAAAATTTTCTAAAAAAACATAATTTGTTTGACATTCGTTTGAAAATTCTGTAAAATGAGTTATTATGTTTTAAAGGAGAATATATATGGAAAACCAGAAAACATTTTTTGGACATCCTATTGGCTTGTCCACCCTCTTCTTTACGGAGATGTGGGAACGCTTTTCTTACTATGGGATGCGAGCAATCCTGCTTTACTATATGTACTATAGTGTGCAAGATGGTGGATTGGGGATGGAGAAGACCACAGCTGCATCGGTTATGGCTATTTATGGCTCGCTGGTATTTTTGTCCTCGGTTATTGGTGGTTTTGTCAGTGACCGTATTTTAGGAAGCCGTAAGACTGTCTTTTACGGTGGGATTCTGATTATGCTAGGACATATTGCTTTGGCAACACCTTTTGGACAAGTGGCTCTCTATCTTTCTATTGCTTTGATTATCTTTGGTACTGGATTTTTAAAACCCAATATCTCAGATATGGTTGGAGGAATTTATGAGAAAGAGGATGATAGACGAGATGCAGGTTTTAGTATCTTTGTCTTTGGGATTAACTTAGGTGCATTCGTTGCCCCTTATCTAGTGGGTTATCTAGGTCAGGAAGTCAATTTCCATCTGGGCTTCTCATTAGCTGCCATTGGGATGTTCTTTGGTCTGGTGAAGTATGTTTTGGATGGGAAGAAATACCTACCTGAATCAAGCCTTTACCCTACTGACCCACTTTCACAGACGGAGCAGCAGATCTTGATTAAACGTTTGCTGCTTACACTTGTCGTAGTTATTCTCGTGGTTATAGGTTTAGTCTTTACTCACCAGTTTAATGTGGATATGATTGTTAATATCTTTACAGTGATTGCTGTAATTATTCCAATCTACTATTTCTTCAAGATTTTATCTAGTCAGAAAATAACTGCTACTGAGAGATCTCGAGTATTTGCCTACATTCCTCTATTTATAGCTGGGGTACTCTTCTGGTCTATTGAGGAGCAGGGGTCTGTTGTTCTCGCTCTATTTGCGGATGAGCAAACTCGACTTTACATTAATGTATTTGGGAATCAGATTCATTTTCCATCTAGCTTTTTCCAAAGTATCAATCCACTTTTCATTATGATTTATGTGCCGATTTTTGCGTGGTTGTGGGGGAAAATGGGTAAAAAGCAACCATCCTCTGCTAAGAAATTTGCTTACGGTTTATTTGCTGCAGGTTTATCCTTCTTGTGGATGATGTTACCAGGGATGCTCTTTGGGACAGATGTTAAGGTCAGTCCTCTCTGGTTGATTATGAGTTGGGCTATTGTGATTGTAGGGGAAATGCTGATTTCGCCGATTGGTCTATCAGTCACTACTAAGTTAGCACCAAAATCCTTCCAAGCACAAATGATGTCTATCTGGTTCTTGAGTAATGCAGCTGCCCAAGCTATCAATGCTCAAATTGTAAAATTTTATACAAGCGAAACTGAAGTAGCTTACTATGGAATTGTTGGAGGAATTACGATTGTATTCGGTATTATCTTACTTTTCTACGTTCCACGTATTGAAAAACTAATGTCTGGTATCAAATAGAGAAAAACTGGAATTTCTGTAGGAATTTTAAAAGTTAGATCAATTATTTATTCAAAGGATTTAGTTCTGTATTGTGTAGGGCTAGGTCCTTTTAGTTTGATTAATACTCTTCGAAAATCTCTTCAAACCGCGTCAACGTCGCCTTGCCGTACTCAAGTACAGCCTGCGCCTAGTTTCCTAGTTTGCTCTTTGATTTTCATTGAGTATAAAACTCACGATGTTTCTGCTTTTCCTAGTGGACATTTGTCTACTTTTTTTATATAATAAAACTAAACCAAATTGGTTGAGTTTTAAAAGTGACTCAACTAAAGATTAGCTTTTCTAAGGAAAATCATTTAAGATAAGGTTCTATACTAGGAGGTGAAGTATGTATCAGCCAGAGAAATTGAAGGCTCGGAGGAAAGAGTTAAAACTGACACAGAAGGAAATTGCAGAGCAACTTGGGATTAGTTTCCAAGCTTACTCAGCTTGGGAACGTGGAATCAAAGAACCGTCTAAGGAGAAGGTAGCCCAGCTAGAGAATATTTTAAAAGTACCAAAAGGATATTTTACTCAGATCGAGATTGTCCGTCTCTACCATAGCCTCTCTAAGCAAGGTCAGGAGAAGGTTGTTCTCTATGCTCGCAACCTATCTCAAGAGGAGCAAGCCCAGAAAGTGACAGCTATGCCAGAGCGCCTCTACGAGTACCGTGTTTATGAACGCATGTCAGCAGGGATTGGGGCTTCGGTCTACGATGATCAGAATTTTGATACGGTTTACTTTAATGAGGAGTTGGCTCATGATTTTGCGTCATGGGTGTCTGGGGACTCCATGGAACCTAAATACCAAAATGGTTCAGTAGCTCTGATTAGAGAGACAGGATTTGACTATGATGGAGCGGTTTATGCAGTGGTTTGCAACAACCAGACCTATATCAAACGGGTCTATCGAGAGGAGAATGGATTGCGTCTGGTCTCTATCAATCCTACATACCAGGATATTTTCATCTCCTATGAGGAAGATCCTCGGATTGTTGGCATTATCGTTGGGAATTTTGTGCCGATGGAGGGCTAGTCAATGGGCTACTTTGATTATTCCAGAGAGCCCAAAAGTGACATTGCTTTTGTCGATATGAAATCCTTTTATGCCAGTGTTGAGTGCGTGAAACGGGGCTTACATCCGCTGAAAACCTCGCTTTGTGTCATGAGTCGCGCGGATAATTCCACTGGTCTTATCCTAGCCTCCTCTCCCCTGTTTAAGAAGATTTTTGGCAAGTCAAATGTTGGTCGGGCCTATGATTTGCCTTTTGATATCAAAACGCGAAAATTTTCCTATTACAATGCTCGAAAGCAAGGGCTACCGACTGACTCGGACTATGTTCGCTACATCGAAGATTGGGCTCAAGTGACCTTGATTGTCCCTCCTCGAATGGACGAGTACATCGCAGTCAATATGGAAATCCAGCGAATCTTTCAAAACTATGGCAGTCCAGATGATATTTATCCCTACTCTATCGATGAGGGCTTTATTGACCTGACTAGTTCACTTAATTATTTCATTTCAGACAAGAGTCTCTCTCGCAAAGACAAGCTGGATATGCTTTCTGCTCGTATTCAGAGGGATATTTGGAGGCAGACAGGGATCTACTCTACAGTGGGCATGTCAAATGCCAATCCTTTACTGGCCAAGTTGGCTCTGGATAATGAGGCCAAGCACACTCCGACCATGAGGGCCAACTGGTCTTACCAGGATGTGGAAGAGAAGGTCTGGTCCATTCCCAAGATGACGGATTTTTGGGGGATTGGCAGGCGAATGGAGAAACGCTTGCATGCTCTGGGGATTTTTTCCATCAAGGAATTGGCAACCAGCAATCCCGACCAGCTAAAGAAAGCTCTAGGTCAGGCTGGTCTGCGTTTGTGGTTTCATGCTAACGGGATTGATGAGAGCAATGTTCATAAGCCCTATAAAGCCAAATCTAAGGGCTTGGGGAATTCTCAAATCTTGCCTAGAGACTACGTGAAGCTACGGGATATTGAAATTATTCTCCGGGAAATGGCGGAGCAGGTAGCTATTAGGCTGAGAAGGGCGGGCAAGAAAACAACCCTTGTTTCTATCTATCTTGGTTTCTCTAAACAGGAAGTCAGGCCGTCTATACACACACAAATGAAGGTCGAACCAACCAACAATACAGCTGTTTTAACGGGCTATGTTTTGAAACTATTTCATAATAAATACACTTCTGGGGCGGTCAGAAGTGTCGGGGTCAACTATTCAGGATTTGTGGATGAGTCCTTTAGCTTGATTTCCCTCTTTGATGATGTTGACAAGTTAGAAAAAGAAGAAAGGCTCCAGATGGCTATTGACTCCATTCGGGAAGAATTTGGTTTTACTTCTCTCTTAAAAGCCAACGCACTGGAAGAAGCCTCTCGTAGTCTTGCTAGAAGCAAGCTGATTGGGGGCCATTCTGCTGGAGGATTAGATGGATTAAAATGATTGATCGTTCTTATTTACCCTTTCAATCCGCGCGAGATTATCAAGATCCAGGTATGCAGAAGTGGATGGGATTTTACCTCTCAGAACACACCAGTTCGCTCAGTGAAGAAAAAAGCCGTGTTGATTTTTCGACGGATTTGACTCCAGATGAGAAGTTGCACTTGCTTTCTCAGCTTTATGTTGGCCAACTTAAGGGAAGTTTTGTGGTAAAGGAAAAGAAGCAGAAAATCACCATCATCGGTGTGGTGAGAGAGTTATCACCTCAGACTCTATCTATTAGGACAAACGAGGGATATAGGTTGATAGAGGTTGCAGATATCCTAGAAATTCGGCTGTGGGAGGAGGGAGTTTATGACTAGAAAAGAGCTGTATGAAAACAAACTGCAGATGGATTATTTTTCAGATAACTATATTCATTTTGAAGAGGATTTTCAAAAATACTCTGCCATGAACGTACCCTTGACTTTCTTGATTGATGACATTCTACGAACCATGGCGATGAATCAGAAAAACTACTTTGTCTTAAACAAGGAAAATGCCAAGGATGGGCGGGAGCATAGCTTTTATTTTAGGGTGGTAACGGAAAAAGCGTGTCCTAGAAATAGGACCTATACATATTCAGGAGTCAAGAATAGCAGTCAGTAGTGCCTTGTCTGCTATGAATGTATCATTTTTACAACACTTCATGGTTCATATCATGGGGTGTTTTCCTATTCAAGTCAAAGCCCATCAAAAAATCCCACTATTCTTAGGCTAAAGGAGAACTAATAATAGTGAGATTGTGAAATTATAGTAGGTTTTGTATCGCCTCTTCAATTTGTTTTGGGTCTGTTTTTGAAGAGAAGCGTTCAAAGACCTGACCATCACGACCGATAAGAAACTTAGCGAAATTCCATTCGACTCGTTTTCCCAGTGGGCCAGATTTTTGTTCTTTCAACCAAACATAGAGAGGATCTGCTTCCTTACCGTTGACCTTTATCTTGGCAAAACGTGGGAAGGTGGTCTGATAATGTAGGCTACAGAAGGTGTTGATTTCCTCTGCGCTGCCTGGTGCTTGTCCCATAAACTGATTGCAAGGGAAGTCTAAAATCTCAAAACCTTGTTCTTGATAGCAATCATAGAGTTCTTGAAGTCCTTGGTACTGGGGCGTTAAACCACATCCAGTAGCAGTGTTGACAACCAAGAGAACCTTACCACGATAGGTCTCTAGTGGAGTTTCTTGATTGTCTTGGTTCAAGACTGAAAAATCGTATAGTGAAGTCATTGCTTGCTTTTCTCCTTCTGTTTGGTATTTTTAGGAGTTTTCTCCTCCTGTAGTGATAGAAATCCGTAGGTCAGGGTTCCAAAAATGCTTCCGATAATCAGGCTATACATCAGGAAAGGAATACTTTTATCGAATTGCATGAGCAACTTTCCAAAATCTGAAAGGGACATCTGTTGAACGAAGACTTTATGAAAGATGAGTAAGGTAAAGAAGCCAATCTGAATACCGATAAACACAATCCAGCTTCGGAATTTGATTTGAGCTTTGCTGTAGGTTTTGAGAATGATTTCTGATTTGTCATCCTTTTCAAGATGAAGCTCTTGGACGGCTTTTTGAGCTTTTATACTCATGAACAAAATGAGTCCAAAATAGATGTAGGGCATAACATTTCGAACAATTTCTATAAAGCTTCCGAACAAAATATAGAATAGGAAGAGAATGAAGGAAGAGTAAAAGATTTGGATCATGGAACGGGCGCAAGCCTTGTAGATAACCTCTTGACGGCATTCATCAAAAGGCCCTTGGATATGAAAGAAATTTCGAAGTAAGCGAGTTGTTAAGTCTTCTTTTTTCATGGGTGATTTCTCCTAAATGAACGATGTTATTTTGTTTCTTTTACGAATTGATAGAGATAATAAAGATAAGTAATAGAAGAAAGGATGGCGATAGTTAGCAGTATATAATATTTCCAATTGCTTGAAATGAGCGTCAGCTGTGGTAAGGATAGAAAGGATAGAATCATAAAGAATAGTGCTAAGTTGAGTATGCGCGTTTTTTGGGAGTCAATCTTTAGATAAGTCAATCCTTTGTTGAGTGCTGGAACAAAGACTGGAAGGAAGACTATATCGTAGATTGGCAAGTTCCCTGAAACGATGATGAAGATGAGCAGTGAAGCAAACAAAAGATGATAGGTAAGTAAAGTTACTAGTGATTTCATAGGGCACCTCCTAATCATTATCCTGCTCTTTCTTAGTTTTTGCAATGCGACGGGAGATGAGGAACTGTATGCTTGCCCCGAAGAAAATAGAACCGAGAATGCTTGATACACCATTTCTTATAGTGAGAAGAGACTGAAAATAGTCCTGACCTTCACCTATGAGTATATCGAGAAGAGGAGTTATAAAAAATATCCATAGACCAAAGAACAAACCTGCTTTCAGACCTGGGTAGCGAAGTTGCTTGCTTTCTTTCTCATTCAGCATATCTGGTTCAATAGTTGTAATCCCTGTTTTTTTCATTTGGTAGGTGACATAGCCAGCAGAGATAAGGGCAATCACTAAAATCAGAGGAGGATAGACTAGAGCCACTAGCTGAGGATATTTATAGGCCAGAAGGAGTGGAATAAGATTTCCGAAAATCATCAGATAAAATAGGAAGATAAAGACTTGGTTACCTATACGGTCTGCCTCGCGTCGTTTGTATTCGTCAAGTGGATCAGAAATACCGTATGTGCGCTTGATCAGTTTTTCAGTGAAGGTTTCTTTTTTCATGAGTTGACTCCTTTTTTAAAAATTATCCTCCCAAAAGAGACTGTTGAGGTCAGTTTGGAGGCTGCGGGCGAGATTGAGACAGAGTTCCAGAGTTGGGTTGTACTTGTCGTTCTCAATCATATTGATGGTTTGTCTCGAGACACCGATATCCTTGGCTAGCTCTAGCTGGGAAATGCCCAGTTCCTTGCGAAATTCTTTCACACGATTCATCTGGACTCCTTTCTGCTTTGTGTCGTATATATTTGACTACATTATATTCTTCTATGGAATGAATGTCAAGCATATTTGACATATTTCTTAAAGAAATCTTACTTTTTTTGACCTATTTGTCTGACTAGTGCAAGCTAGTCAGATTTGTGGTAAAATAGATAAGATATGACAAAAGAATTTCATCATGTAACGGTCTTACTCCACGAAACGATTGATATGCTCGACGTAAAGCCTGACGGTATCTACGTTGATGCGACCTTGGGTGGAGCGGGCCATAGCGAATATTTATTAAGTAAATTAAGTAAAAAAGGCCATCTCTATGCCTTTGACCAGGACCAGAATGCCATTAACAATGCGCAAAAACGTTTGGCACCCTATATCGAAAAAGGGATGGTAACCTTTATCAAGGATAACTTCCGTCATTTACAGGCACGTTTGCGCGAAGCTGGTGTTCAGGAAATTGATGGAATTTGTTATGACTTGGGAGTGTCTAGTCCTCAATTGGACCAGCGTGAGCGTGGTTTTTCTTATAAAAAGGATGCGCCACTAGACATGCGCATGAATCAGGATGCTAGTCTGACAGCTTATGAAGTGGTGAACCACTATGACTATCATGACTTGGTTCGAATTTTCTTCAAATATGGCGAGGACAAATTTTCTAAACAGATTGCGCGTAAGATTGAACAAGCACGTGAAGTCAAGCCAATCGAGACAACGACTGAGTTGGCAGAAATTATCAAGTCGGCTAAACCTGCCAAGGAGCTCAAGAAGAAGGGCCATCCTGCCAAGCAGATTTTCCAGGCTATTCGAATTGAAGTCAATGATGAACTGGGAGCGACAGATGAATCCATTCAGCAGGCTATGGAGATGTTGGCTCTAGATGGTAGAATTTCAGTGATTACCTTTCATTCCTTGGAAGACCGCTTGACCAAGCAATTGTTCAAGGAAGCTTCAACGGTTGAAGTTCCAAAAGGCTTGCCTTTCATCCCAGATGATCTCAAGCCCAAGATGGAATTGGTGTCCCGTAAGCCAATCTTGCCAAGTGCAGAAGAATTAGAAGCCAATAACCGCTCGCACTCAGCTAAGTTGCGCGTGGCCAGAAAAATTCACAAGTAAGAGGAAAAAATGGTAGATAAGAAAGAAACAACCAGTCAATTCTTGCAGAATCGTATAAAAAAATTCTCACGTGTGGAGAAGGCTTTTTATCTTTCCATCGCTTTTACGGCTCTCGTTTTAGCAGTGAGCATTATCTTTATGCAGACACGGCTCTTGCAAGTGCAAAGTGATTTGACAAAAATCAATGCGCAGATAGGGGAAAAGAAGACAGAGCTCGATGATGCTAAGCAGGAAGTGAATGAATTGATTCGTTCAGAGCGTTTGAAAGAGATTGCAGATAAAAAAGATTTGAAATTGAATAATGAAAATATCCGAACAGCGGAGTAAGATATGAAATGGACAGAAAAAATAACCCGATTTGCGATAAAAAATCGTAAATCTCCAGCAAAAAATCGTAGGATAGTTGGCAAGTACCTCAGCTTTGTAGCTGTTGCTCTTTTCGCCCTCTTTTTGGCTAATTTTGCGTATATTATCGCAAAAGGTAATATATTTGGTACTGACTTGGTAAAAGAAGCTAAAAAGGTTCACCAAACAACTCGAACAGTACCAGCCAAACGCGGAACTATCTATGACCGAAATGGAGTGCCTATCGCTGAAGATGCGACCTCTTATAACGTCTATGCTGTTATTGATAAAAAATACAAGTCAGCAACGGGTAAAATTCTTTATGTAGAGGATTCGCAGTTTAATAAGGTAGCTGAAGTCTTCCATAAGTATTTGGATATGGATGAAGCTTATGTGAAAGAGCAATTAGCTCAACCAAATCTGACCCAAGTTTCCTTTGGAGCAAAAGGGAATGGGATTACCTATGCCAATATGATGGCTATTAAAAAAGACTTGAAAGATGCTAGTGTGGAAGGGATCGACTTCACAACTAGCCCTAACAGAAGCTACCCAAATGGCCAATTTGCTTCTAGTTTTATTGGCTTAGCCCAACTTCATGAAAATGAGGATGGTAGCAAGAGTTTGTTAGGAACTTCTGGTTTAGAGAGTTCCTTGAATACGATTCTTGCAGGGACAGATGGGATTATTACCTATGAAAAAGATCGTTTAGGAAATATCGTCCCAGGTACGGAACAGATATCACAGAAGACTGTGAATGGTAAGGATGTTTATACAACATTGTCTAGTCCGCTACAATCTTTCATGGAAACTCAGATGGATGCCTTTCTAGAAAAAGTAAAAGGTAAGTATATGACCGCGACCTTGGTCAGTGCCAAGACTGGTGAAATCCTCGCTACCACCCAACGACCTACCTTTAATGCAGATACTAAAGAAGGAATCACTGAGGACTTTGTTTGGCGTGATATTCTTTATCAAAGTAACTATGAACCAGGATCAGCCATGAAGGTTATGACGTTAGCTTCTTCTATTGATAATAATACCTTCCCAAGTGGAGAATACTTCAATAGCAGTGAATTAAAAATAGCGGATGTGACGATTCGAGATTGGGATGTTAATGATGGTTTGACTACTGGTGGGATGATGACTTTCTTACAAGGTTTCGCTCACTCCAGTAATGTTGGAATGAGTCTACTTGAACAAAAAATGGGAGATGCTACTTGGTTGGATTATCTAAACCGCTTTAAGTTTGGGGTGCCGACGCGTTTTGGTCTGACTGATGAGTATTCAGGTCAATTGCCTGCTGATAATATTGTCAATATTGCCATGAGTGCATTTGGTCAGGGGATTTCTGTAACGCAGACCCAGATGCTACGTGCTTTTACAGCCATTGCCAATGATGGCGTCATGCTAGAGCCTAAATTTATTACGGCCTTGTATGATCCAAATGATCAAACCGTTCGTAAATCTCAAAAAGAAATCGTAGGAAATCCCGTTTCGAAAGATGCAGCTAGCCAAACTCGGGCTCACATGGTCTTGGTAGGAACGGATCCTATATATGGAACTATGTATAATCATAGTACAGGAAAAGCAACTGTCAATGTTCCAGGTCAAAATGTAGCCCTCAAGTCTGGTACGGCTCAAATCGCTGACGAGAAAAATGGAGGCTACTTGGTTGGTTCTACCAACTACATTTTCTCGGTTGTGGCTATGAACCCTGCTGAAAATCCTGATTTTATCTTGTATGTAACGGTTCAACAACCTGAACATTATTCAGGTATCCAGTTGGGAGAATTTGCCAACCCAATCTTGGAGCGGGCTTCAGCTATGAAAGAATCTCTCAATCTTCAATCTCCAGCCAAGAATTTAGATAAAGTTACGACAGAATCTTCTTATGCAATGCCTAGCATCAAGGATATTTCACCTGGTGAGTTGGCGGAAGCCTTACGCCGAAATATTGTGCAACCAATCGTTGTAGGTACTGGAACAAAGATTAAAGAATCATCTGTAGAAGAAGGGACCAATCTTGCACCAAACCAACAAGTTATCCTTTTATCGGATAAGGTAGAAGAAATTCCAGACATGTATGGCTGGAAAAAAGAGACTGCTGAGGCCTTTGCTAAATGGTTGGATATCGAGCTGGAATTTGAAGGTTCAGGTTCCGTCGTTCAGAAGCAGGATGTTCGGACTAATACAGCTATCAAAAACATTAAAAAAATTAAATTAACTTTAGGAGACTAATATGTTTATTTCTATCAGTGCTGGAATTGTGACATTTTTACTAACTTTAGTAGGAATTCCGGCCTTTATCCAATTTTATAGAAAGGCGCAAATTACAGGCCAGCAGATGCATGAGGATGTCAAACAGCACCAGGCAAAAGCTGGGACTCCTACAATGGGAGGTTTGGTTTTCTTAATTGCTTCTGTTTTAGTTGCTTTCTTTTTCGCCCTATTTAGTAATCAACTCAGCAATAATGTTGGTATGATTTTATTTATCTTGGTTCTCTATGGTTTAATCGGATTTTTAGATGACTTCCTCAAGGTCTTCCGTAAAATCAATGAGGGCCTTAATCCCAAACAGAAATTGGCTCTTCAGCTTCTAGGTGGTGTCATTTTCTACCTTTTCTATGAGCGTGGTGGCGATATGCTTTCTGTCTTTGGCTACCAAGTGCATCTAGGGATTTTCTATATTGTCTTCGCTCTTTTCTGGCTAGTCGGTTTTTCAAACGCAGTCAACTTGACAGACGGTATTGACGGTTTAGCTAGCATTTCCGTTGTGATTAGTTTGTCTGCCTATGGAGTTATTGCCTATGTGCAAGGTCAGATGGATATCCTTCTAGTGATTCTTGCCATGATTGGTGGTTTGCTTGGTTTCTTTGTCTTTAACCATAAGCCTGCTAAGGTCTTTATGGGAGATGTGGGAAGTTTGGCTCTCGGTGGAATGCTGGCAGCTATTTCAATGGCTCTCCACCAAGAATGGACTCTCTTGATTATCGGAATTATTTATGTCTTTGAAACAACTTCGGTCATGATGCAAGTCGGCTATTTCAAAATGACTGGTGGAAAACGTATTTTCCGTATGACGCCTGTGCATCACCATTTTGAACTTGGAGGATTGTCTGGTAAAGGAAATCCTTGGAGCGAGTGGAAGGTTGACTTCTTCTTTTGGGGAGTGGGGCTTCTAGCAAGTCTCCTGACCCTAGCAATTTTATATTTGATGTAAGAATAGCACCCTGATATTTCAGGGTGTTTTTGCATTCTAAAAAATATTGGTCAATTAAAGTCAAATCTCTTGACCTTTTTTGACTAATGTAGTATATTATGAACGTAAGGTAAATGAAAGCCTTACTAGAACACTTATTTAAAGTAAAATAGAAAGAGGTGGGGTCTATGTTTAATCTAGAAATCTTTAGAAGTAAAGATAGTCTACTCCTGCTTGAAAAAGAAAAACCAGAAATAGTACGTAGAGTAGCAATCTAGCTAGTCTAAATTTTTTAAGATAAAGGTCAAAGATAGTCAATATCAGTAATCATAACTAAGTAAATAAAAAGAGGTAAAGAATATGAACAACAACTTTAATAATTTTAACAACATGGATGATTTATTTAACCAATTGATGGGTGGTATGCGAGGATATAGTTCTGAAAATCGCCGTTACTTGATTAATGGACGTGAAGTCACACCTGAGGAATTTGCTCACTATCGTGCAACTGGTCAATTGCCAGGAAATGCAGAAACTGATGGACAAATGAAACAACAGTCTTCAGGTATGAAACAAGATGGTGTCCTTGCTAAACTGGGTCGAAACTTGACTGCAGAAGCGCGTGAGGGCAAGTTGGATCCTGTCATCGGACGAAACAAGGAAATTCAAGAAACATCTGAAATCCTTTCACGCCGTACCAAGAATAATCCTGTTTTAGTAGGAGACGCAGGTGTTGGTAAGACAGCAGTTGTCGAAGGCTTAGCACAAGCTATTGTGAATGGTGATGTTCCAGCTGCTATTAAGAATAAGGAAATTATTTCCATTGATATCTCAGGTCTTGAGGCTGGGACTCAATACCGTGGTAGTTTTGAAGAAAACGTTCAAAACCTAGTAAATGAAGTGAAAGAAGCAGGGAATATTATCCTCTTCTTTGATGAAATTCATCAAATCCTCGGTGCTGGATCTACTGGAGGTGACAGTGGTTCTAAAGGGCTTGCGGATATTCTCAAGCCAGCCCTCTCTCGTGGGGAATTGACCGTTATTGGAGCGACAACTCAAGACGAATATCGTAACACTATTTTGAAGAATGCTGCTCTTGCTCGTCGTTTCAACGAAGTCAAGGTAAATGCTCCTTCAGCAGAAGATACCTTTAAAATCCTTCAAGGAATTCGTGATCTCTATCAACAACACCACAATGTCATCTTGCCAGATGAAGTCTTGAAAGCAGCAGTGGATTATTCGATTCAATACATTCCACAACGTAGCTTGCCAGATAAGGCTATCGACCTTGTCGATGTAACAGCAGCTCACTTGGCAGCTCAACATCCTGTAACAGATGTGCATGCTGTTGAACGGGAAATTGAGGCAGAAAAAGACAAGCAAGAAAAAGCAGTTGAGGCAGAAGACTTTGAAGCAGCTCTCAATGCTAAAACACGTATTGCAGAATTAGAGAAAAAAGTCGAAAACCACACAGAAGACATGAAAGTGACTGCAAGCATCAACGATGTGGCTGAGTCTGTGGAACGAATGACAGGTATTCCAGTGTCACAAATGGGAGCGTCAGACATCGAACGTTTGAAAGATATGGCTCATCGCTTGGAACACAAGGTAATTGGCCAAGATAAGGCAGTAGAAGCAGTGGCTCGTGCTATCCGTCGTAACCGCGCTGGTTTTGATGAAGGCAATCGCCCAATCGGTAGCTTCCTCTTTGTAGGTCCAACTGGGGTTGGTAAGACAGAACTTGCTAAGCAATTAGCGCTCGATATGTTTGGTACCAAGGATGCGATTATCCGCTTGGATATGTCTGAATACAGTGACCGCACAGCCGTTTCCAAATTGATCGGTACAACAGCAGGTTATGTGGGTTATGATGACAATAGCAATACCTTGACAGAACGTGTTCGTCGCAATCCATACTCTATCATTCTATTGGATGAGATTGAAAAGGCTGATCCTCAAGTAATCACCCTTCTCCTCCAAGTATTGGATGACGGTCGTTTGACTGATGGTCAAGGCAATACAGTGAACTTCAAGAACACGGTCATTATCGCGACATCAAATGCTGGATTTGGCTATGAAGCTAACTTGACAGAAGATGCGGACAAACCAGAATTGATGGATCGTTTGAAACCATTCTTCCGTCCAGAGTTCCTTAACCGCTTTAATGCAGTCATTGAGTTCTCACACTTGAATAAGGAAGACCTTTCTAAGATTGTGGACTTGATGTTGGCGGAAGTCAACCAAACCTTGGCTAAGAAAGACATTGATTTGGAAGTCAGCCAAGCAGCTAAGGACTTTATCACAGAAGAAGGTTATGACGAAGTTATGGGTGTTCGTCCTCTCCGTCGCGTGGTTGAACAACAAATTCGTGATAAGGTAACAGATTTCCACTTGGATCATCTAGATGCCAAACATTTGGAAGCAGATATGGAAGATGGCGTTTTGGTCATTCGTGAAAAAGCCTAACTCAAGATTTTGAGAATAAAAAAAGAAGGAACTAGCTAAAAGCTGGTTCCTTTTTGTGTTTAGATGATATGGCGCTCAAAGGCATCATCTGAGATTCCTTGTTCCAGGATGAGTTTCGCCCATTCTTTAGCTGAAAAGAGGCTGTGGTCCTTGTAGTTTCCGCAAGATTCGATGGTTGTTCCAGGGACATCTTCCCAAGTAGTAGTTTCAGCGATTTCCTTGAGCGAATCTTTGATAACAGCAGCAATCTCGGCGCTAGTATGGCGTCCCCACATAATCATATGGAAACCAGTACGGCAGCCAAATGGTGAGCAGTCAATCATACCGTCAATGCGGGTACGGATGAGTTTGGCCAAGAGGTGCTCAATGGTGTGAAGCCCAGCAGTAGGGATTGAGTCTTCGTTTGGTTGTACCAAGCGAATATCAAAGTTGGAGATGACATCTCCCTTTGGACCTGTTTCTTCTCCAATCAAGCGAACATAGGGTGCTTTAACAATGGTGTGGTCAAGTTCAAAACTTTCAACAATAACTTCTTTTGACATGGTAAATCCTTTCAGTTTTCTTCTTTCATTATATCATAAAGACGGCTCCTGAGACAGAGAGAAAACCTCTCCGAGGGTGGAGAGGTTTGAATCGTTATTTACGATACAAGCGGTCGTATTGGTAGTAAGGGTCAAAGGTTACATTGATACCCAGTTTACGAAGGACATTCTTATCTTCATCGGTTAAGATGATGGTTGAGTGGGCTTCGCTTCCTTTGAGGTTGCCAAGTTCTTCCATGGCATGCGCAGCGTCAGGATTTTCCGTAGCTGTGATAGCAAGTGCAATCAGGATTTCATTTGAATGAAGGCGTGGATTGCGGCTACCCAGATGATCGATTTTAAGACCTTGGATTGGCTTAACCACTTCAGGTTCGATTAGTTTTACTTCTTTAGCGATGTCAGCTGATTTCTTGATAGCGTTGATCAAGGCAGCGGCTGTAGGGCCAAAGAGCTCTGAGTTCTTACCAGTAACAATTTCCCCAGTTGGCAATTCAAGGGCTAGGGCTGGTCCGCCAGTTTCTTCTGCTTTTTGACGCGCAACGACAGCAACCTCACGGTCTGCTGGTGTGATACCGAGGTCATTCATAAGCAACTCGATTTTCTTGACAGCAGCTTCGCCAACTTTTTCGGCTTTAAAATCAAGAACAGTTTGATAGTAACGGCGGATGATTTCTTGTTTAGAAGCTTCGACAGCAGCTTCATCATCTGTAATAGCGAAACCAACCATGTTGACACCCATGTCTGTCGGTGAAGCGTATGGAGACTCTCCTAGGATACGTTCCAACATGCGCTTGAGCACTGGAAAAATTTCGATATCACGGTTGTAGTTGACAGTGGTTTCTCCATAGGTTTGGAGATGGAAGGGGTCGATCATGTTGACATCATCAAGGTCTGCTGTGGCAGCCTCGTAGGCCAAGTTGACCGGGTGATGAAGGGGAAGATTCCAAACTGGGAAGGTTTCAAATTTAGCGTAGCCAGACTTGATACCATTGATTTGGTCGTGGTACATATTGGACATACAGGTTGCCAATTTTCCAGAACCAGGTCCAGGAGCGGTTACGACAATCAAGTTACGACTGGTTTTGATGTAGTCGTTTTTCCCCATACCTTCTGGAGAAATGATGTGATCCATATCTGTCGGATATCCTTTGATTGGATAATGAAGATAAGAATCAAATCCGTTTTTCTCAAGTTGGTTGCGGAAGGCATCTGCAGCTGGTTGACCAGCGTACTGTGTGATAACAACGGAGCCAACAAAAATTCCCAATTCATTGAATTTATCAATCAAACGAAGAACTTCTTGGTCATAAGAAATGCCCAAGTCACCACGTGCTTTAGAATGTTCGATGTTGTTAGCATTAATGGCAATCACAACCTCAACTTGCTCTTTCAATTCTTGTAAGAGCTTGATTTTGTTGTCAGGCTCATAACCAGGAAGGACACGAGCAGCGTGGAAATCTTCTAACATTTTGCCACCAAACTCTAAGTAGAGCTTGCCGTCAAATTGGTTAATGCGCTCCAAAATGTGGTCGCGCTGTAGATTCAAATATTGTTCAGAACTAAAAGCTTGTTTTTTCATTTTTTTACCTCTGACCTCTATTATAATAAAAAATTGGAAGTTAGGAAACTATGGAGTTAAAAAAGGAATTAAAAAGATTAGGCAAACGCTTGCACAAAACTCTAAAAAGCGCTATCATAGACTACAGATTATTAAAATAATGAGGTAAGAAGATGCAAGAAAAATGGTGGCACAATGCCGTAGTCTATCAAGTTTATCCTAAGAGCTTTATGGATAGCAACGGAGATGGAATTGGCGATTTGACAGGAATTACCAGTAAGTTAGACTATCTAGCCAAGTTAGGAATTACAGCGATTTGGCTTTCTCCCGTTTATGACAGTCCGATGGATGATAATGGCTATGATATTGCTGATTATCAAGCGATTGCGGCTATTTTCGGGACCATGGAGGATATGAACCAACTAATCGCAGAAGCTAAGAAACGTGATATTCGTATCATCATGGACTTGGTGGTCAATCATACCTCAGATGAACATGCTTGGTTTGTCGAGGCCTGTGAAAATCCTAACAGCCCTGAACGTGACTACTATATTTGGCGGGATGAACCCAATGATTTGGATTCTATCTTTAGTGGTTCTGCTTGGGAATACGATGAAAAGTCAGGTCAATACTATCTCCACTTTTTCAGTAAGAAACAGCCTGATCTCAACTGGGAAAATGAAAAACTTCGCCAGAAAATTTATGAGATGATGAACTTCTGGATTGATAAAGGCATTGGCGGTTTCCGTATGGATGTTATCGACATGATTGGGAAAATTCCTGATGAGAAAGTAGTCAATAATGGTCCTATGCTCCACCCTTATCTCAAGGAGATGAATCAGGCGACCTTTGGAGATCAGGATCTCTTGACAGTAGGGGAAACATGGGGAGCAACGCCAGAGATTGCCAAGCTCTACTCGGATCCAAAGGGGCAAGAATTGTCTATGGTCTTCCAGTTTGAACATATCGGTCTTCAGTATCAGGAAGGGCAACCTAAATGGCACTATCAAAAAGAGCTGAATATCCCTAAGTTAAAAGAAATCTTCAACAAATGGCAGACAGAGTTAGGAGTTGAGGACGGTTGGAATTCGCTCTTCTGGAACAATCATGATCTCCCTCGTATCGTCTCAATCTGGGGAAATGACCAAGAATACCGCGAAAAATCTGCCAAATCCTTTGCTATCTTGCTTCATCTCATGAGAGGGACTCCTTATATCTACCAAGGTGAGGAGATTGGGATGACCAACTATCCCTTTGAAACACTGGATCAAGTAGAAGATATTGAGTCCCTCAATTATGCGCGTGAGGCTCTTGAAAAAGGCGTTCCGATGGAAGAAATCATGGACAGTATCCGTGTCATTGGACGTGACAATGCCCGTACCCCTATGCAATGGGATGAAAGCAAAAACGCTGGTTTCTCAACAGGTCAACCTTGGTTGGCAGTGAATCCAAACTATCAAGCAATCAACGTTCAAGAAGCACTGGCAAATCCAGATTCTATTTTCTATACTTATCAGAAACTGGTTCAAATCCGTAAGGACAATAGCTGGCTGATTCGAGCTGACTTTGAACTCTTGGAAACAACTGACAATGTCTTTGCATATATCCGTAAAGATGGGGACCGTCGTTTCCTAGTTGTGGCTAACTTGTCCAATGAAGAACAAGACTTGACCGTAGAAGGAAACGTCAAATCGATCTTGATAGAAAACACCGTGGCTCAAGAAGTTTTTGAAAAACAAATCTTGGCTCCATGGGATGCTTTCTGTGTGGAATTACTATAAACATTTTTTACAGAAAAATCTAAAATTGAAATCGTATAAAAACAAGGGAGGACTGTATGAAAGGCAGAAATCCTTTGTTTTTTTTATAACCAAGGTTTATAAACTTTCATTCTCAAAATTCAATTAACTTTACAAATTCCCACTATTTTGGTAAAATAAACTTATGTTATAAAAACTAACATAAAGGAGAAAGAAGATGACTACAAAAAAGCGTGTCCTTAGTGCAGGCCTGACTTTTGCAGCTGCTTTGCTTTTAGCTGCTTGCGGACAATCAGGTTCAGATACAAAAACTTACTCATCAACCTTTAGTGGAAATCCAACTACATTTAACTACTTGTTAGACTACTACGCTGATAATACAGCCATCATTACCAACCTAGTTGATGGTTTGCTTGAAAATGACAACCACGGAAACCTAGTTCCATCTTTGGCAGAAGACTGGTCTGTTTCAAGCGATGGCCTGACTTATACCTACAAACTGAGAAAAGATGCCAAATGGTTCACGGCTGACGGTGAAGAGTACGCCCCAGTCAAGGCACAAGATTTTGTGACAGGTATCAAGTATGCAGTGGATAATAAATCCCAGGCCATTGACTTGATTCAAAACTCGATCAAGGGCTTGAATGATTATATTACAGGAGCGGATTCTGACTTTTCTAAGGTTGGAGTGAAGGCCATTGACGACCATACTGTTGAGTATACTTTGGCACGCCCAGAGCCTTACTGGAATTCAAAAACAACCAATAGTATTCTTTTCCCAGTGAATGAAGAGTTTCTAAACTCAAAAGGGAAAGATTTTGGGACCCTATCTCCAGATAGCATTCTCTACAGCGGACCTTATTTGTTAAAAGATTTCACATCAAAATCATCGATCGAGTATGTGAAGAACCCACATTACTATGATCATGACAAAGTATCAATTGAACACGTAAAATTGGCTTACTTTGATGGTTCAGACCAAGAATTGACCATCCGTAACTTTGAAAGTGGAGCTTATTCTATCGCTGGGGTTTATCCAAATAGTTCTAACTTTGCTAAGACCAAGGAGAAATATAAGGATAATATCGTCTATAGCTTGCAGGACAAGACTTCTTGGTATTTCAATTTCAACGTCAACCGTAAGGCTTACAACCATACGTCTAAAACGACAGATGAGCAGAAGAAGTCAACTGAGACAGCTGTCTTGAACAAAAACTTCCGCCAAGCGGTGAACTTTGCCCTGGACCGCACAGCCTATTCTGCTCAGTCAAACGGGGAAGAAGCAGCTAGCAAGACTCTTCGTAACACCCTAGTGCCTCCTACATTTGTCCAAGTTGGAGACAAGACCTTTGGAGAAGTAGTTGCTTCTAAATTGGTCAACTATGGCACAGAATGGTCAGATATTAACTTGGCAGATGCTCAGGATGCCTATTTCAACAAAGAAAAAGCCCAAGCAAAATTTGCGGAAGCTAAAAAAGAATTGGCAAGTCAAGGTGTGACTTTCCCAATTCACTTGGATGTTGCAGTTGATCAGACTAGTAAAAATGCTGTGACAGGCATGAACTCAGTTAAGCAAACCCTTGAGTCGGTTTTAGGTGCTGATAACATTGTCATTGATGTTCAACAACTTTCAACGGATGATTTTAATAATGTAGCCTTTTTAGCGCCAACACCAGCTGATCGTGACTATGATTTGAACTTTGATGGTTGGGTAGGTGACTACCAAGATCCGTCAACTTATCTTAATCCTTTCAATGCTGAGGATGGGTTCTACCTCAAGATTTTTGGTTTAGATGCTCAAGAAGATAAAGCTAAGATTGCTAGCTTGGGGCTTGATACTTACACCAAGATGCTCAAAGATGCAGATAGTGAAAATAAAGATGTAGCCAAACGCTATGAAAAATATGCTGAAGCACAGGCTTGGATGATTGACAATTCTCTGATTATGTCAGCCATGTCAAGTGGTGGTACAGCATCTGTAACCAAAGTAACGCCATTTACAAGAGGATATTCACTGGTCGGCATCAAGGGTGACGGTAATAACTACAAGTACATGAAACTGCAAAAAGATACTGTGACAACCAAACAGTTTGAAGAAGCTAAGACTAAATGGGAGCAAGAAAGCAAAAAAGCAATCGAAAAAGCCCAAAAAGAAGCAGAAAATCATGTTAAATAAAGATGAGCGAGGTTCCGTAAGGGGCCTCGTTTTAACATCTATATAGTAAAATTATTGATGTAATTGTTTGCAAATCAAAAAGAATGTTTCGGAAAGAAGATGAAAACGCCTTACCTAAGCGGATTTATCTCACAAGTGTATTTTTTTATGATATAATAAAATGAAATAAAAATTGATAATAGAGGTATATCGTGAGTAGATCTTCGAAGCGAGCTCGTCAGGGTAAAACAAAAATATTGATTAGTTGGGGGTTGCTAGCTATCTATGCATTACTAGCAGTCTTTTTGTTGTTTTTGATTTTCAAGTACAATATGCTAGCCTTCCGATATCTCAATATAGTGGTCACTGTCTTAATTGTAGCCTTAGCTATCTTGTGCTTCTTTTTAATTCGGTCAAAGAAAGTTCAAAATCTAACGTTGATTTTATTACTACTTGGTGTGTTAATCAATGGTACTTCTCTCTTTGCTGTAGGGCAGTTCATTGGATTTACCAGTCGCCTGAATGCGACATCGAATTACTCGAATTATTCGATGAGTGTTGCGGTGTTAGCAGATAGTCCAATTGATAATATCAGTCAGGTAACCAGTGTAATGGGGCCTACTGGGACGGATAAGGATAATATCCAACAGTTGATGAATGATCTGAAGGCTAGTCAAAATAAGGAATTGACTGTCGAAGAAAGTAGCTCCTATCTTGCGGCCTATAAGAGCTTGCTAGCCGGTGATACAAAGGCAATCATTCTAAACAGTGTCTTTGAAAACATTATCGAATCGGAATATCCTGACTATGCTTCGAAAATTAAGAAAATCTATACCAAAGAATTAACCAAGACGGTTGAAACTCCAAAAGATGTCAAAGGTGACAGTTTCAACGTTTATATCAGCGGAATTGATACTTACGGTCCAATTAGCTCAGTTTCTCGTTCGGATGTCAATATCATTATGACAGTGAATCGTGAAACGAAAAAGATTCTCTTGACAACGACACCACGTGATTCCTATGTTCCAATTGCAGATGGTGGCAACAACCAAAAAGATAAGTTGACCCATGCGGGGATTTATGGGGTAGATGCTTCAATTCATACCCTGGAAAATCTCTACGGTATTGACTTGAACTATTATGCTCGTTTGAATTTCACTTCTTTCTTGAAGTTGATAGATCTCCTTGGTGGGGTTGATGTTCATAATGATCAGGATTTTACATCATTGCATGGTAAGTTTCATTTTCCTGTAGGGAATGTTCATCTTGATTCGGAGCAAGCTCTTGGCTTTGTGCGTGAGCGCTATTCTTTGGCAGATGGTGATCGGGATCGTGGCCGTAACCAGCAAAAGGTCATTGTTGCAATTCTGCAAAAATTAACCTCTACGGAAGCTTTGAAAAATTATGACAGTATTATAAAAGGGCTGCAAGATTCGATTCAAACCAATATGCCACTTGAAACCATGATGAACCTGGTTAATGCCCAACTTGAGAGTGGTGGAACGTATAAGATCAATTCACAAGATCTTAAAGGAACAGGGCGGATGGATTTACCATCCTATGCCATGCCTGAGAGTAGCCTCTACATGATGGAAATTAGTGACAGCAGTTTAGAGTCAGTCAAGGCTGCAATCAATGATGTGATGGAAGGGAAATAAGACAAAATGATTGATATTCATTCGCATATCGTATTTGGTGTGGATGATGGTCCGAAAACTAAGCAAGAAAGCAAGGCGCTTTTGACAGAAGCCTATAGACAAGGTGTAAGGACTATTGTATCGACATCGCATAGACGAAAAGGAATGTTTGAAACTCCTGAGGAGACGATAGAGACAAACTTCCAAGAAGTGAAGGAGTTAGCCAAGGAAGTGGCTCCAGATTTGACCATTCTCTATGGAGCAGAAATTTATTATACCCATGATGTGCTTGAGAAGTTAGAAAAACAGGTGATTCCAAGTCTCAATGGGACACGCTATGCTCTCATTGAGTTTAGTATGGCTACCCCTTACAGGGAAATCCATACTGCCTTGAGCAATGTTCTCATGCTTGGGATAACGCCTGTAGTTGCCCACATTGAACGTTACCATGAATTAGAAAATAACGAAAAACGGGTAAAAGAGTTGATTGACATGGGCTGCTACACTCAAATCAATAGCTCAAGTATTTTAAAACCAAAGTTATTTGGGGATAAATATAAATTTATGAAGAAACGAGCTCGCTATTTCCTAGAGCGTGATTTGGTACATTTTGTGGCGAGCGATATGCACAATTTAGACCAAAGACCGCCTTACATGAAAGAAGCTTATGAGATCGTCTCAAAACAATACGGTGAAAGAAAGGCGAGAGAATTATTTATCGAAAATCCTCGCTTTATCTTGGCAGATCAAATTATTTAGGAGTTGACATGAAAGAAAATAAAGAAATCGGAATTGATGTTGTTCAATTATTTAAAATCCTTTGGAAGAAGAAACTCGCTATCATACTAACTGCGGTTGTGACAGCGTTACTTGCATTTGGCTTGAGTAGTTTTGTGTTGAAACCGGAATATGCTAGTACAACACGAATCTATGTTGTTAGTCGCAATCAATCTGAAAATACAGGGTTGACGAATCAGGATTTGCAGGCAGGTACCTATCTTGTAAAAGACTATAAGGAAATTATCCTTTCGCAAGATGTACTGGAAAAAGTCATTTCAAATCTTAAATTAGAGAAAACAGTTAAAGAACTAACTAAGAAAATTCAGGTGACAGTACCGGTAGATACTCGTATCGTATCGATCGTTGTTAAGGATGATCAACCAGAAGAAGCAAGTCGTATCGCAAATGCTCTTCGTGAAGTGGCAGCTGAAAAAATCATTAAGGTAACTCGTGTATCTGATGTAACAACATTAGAGGAAGCTAGACCAGCAATAACACCATCCTCACCTAATATTCGTCGAAATACTGCGCTTGCTTTCCTAGTAGGTGGAGCAGTGATGGTTGTTGCAGTCGTATTGCTTGAATTATTGGACGATCGTGTCAAACGACCAGAAGATGTCGAAGAAGTCATGCAGGTTGCACTTTTAGGAATTGTTCCAGATTTGGATAAGTTAAAGTAAGGGAGAAAACATGCCAACATTAGAAATCTCAAAAAAGCGTTTAGATTTTGCTAAAAAAGCTGAAGAACACTATAATGCTTTGCGTACCAATATTCAATTGAGTGGTGATAATTTGAAAGTTCTTGCTATTTCATCTGTCAAACCTGGTGAAGGAAAATCGACAACGTCAACTAATATCGCCTGGGCTTTCGCGCGTGCAGGCTATAAAACATTGCTAGTTGATGCGGATATCCGTAATTCAGTCATGTCTGGTGTCTTCAAGTCAAGGGAAAAAATTACTGGGTTAACTGACTTCTTAGCTGGAACTACTGATCTTTCAAATGGTCTCTGTGATACCAATATTGATAACCTATTTGTTATTCAGGCAGGACCGATATCACCTAACCCAACGGCCCTCCTGCAGAGTGAAAATTTCCATACCATGATTGATACCTTGCGTAAGTATTTTGACTATGTCATTGTGGATACTGCACCGATTGGGATGGTTATTGACGCCGCTATCATTACACAAAAATGTGACGCTTCTATCTTGGTTACGGCAGCTGGAGAGACAAAACGACGTGATATCTTAAAGGCCAAGGAACAGTTAGAACAAACAGGAACTCCTTTTTTAGGTGTGGTTCTAAATAAATTCAACACCGAAGTTGAAAAATATGGAGCTTATGGTGGTTATGGAGCCTATGGTTCCTATGGAAATTATGGGAAAAAGAAGTAGGTAGAGTTACCTAGGAGGTAGTTTTGAGAGAAGTATCAAATATTCGAAAACTAGAGATTCTCATAATACAACTGTTTCCAATTTATCTGTTATCGTTTGTATTAGCTAGTCATGAACTTCTGGTATTTCTGATGGTGGTTCACACTATTTCTTACTACATTAGTGCATATAGTAAAAATTTCAAATACCGGACCCTTGCAGAGGAATGTATACAAACGTTAAAATATATACTGGTCTATATTTTCTTATCCTGTATAGTTTTTCCTATTTTAGAACCAAATATACCATATTTATCATTAGCTAATCTATTATGCATTGTGACTGTAAATTCAATTATGCTAATGATTGTCAATATTTGGATTCGTAAGATTTGGAAATATCTATCACTTCAAAAAAAATATACTCAGCGTATCTTGCTAGTGACCACACGTGCACGAGTTGAGAGAGTACTAAAGCAACTGTCTACTTATGAGTATGGCTATGTTTCAGCTGTTTGTATTGTGGATGATGAGCATTTTGAGTCTTCTAATTTGACAATCGTTACGTTGGATAACTTAGTAACCTATGCTACGAGATCAGTAGTAGATCAAGTGGTGATTAATCTTCCAAGTGAAAATTTTTTAATTGCAGATTTTGTTTCTCAATTTGAAATGATGGGCTTGCCAGTAGCTGTTAATATTGCGGCTTTAGAATTTGTAACCAATAGTGAAAAAGCGATTCAACGTTTTGGGAATTCTAGTGTGGTTAATTTTTCAACAACCTTTTATCGTTCTAGTGATGTTGCTTTAAAACGAATGATAGATATAATCGGATCCTTATTTGGTCTAGTGATTTGTGGTATAGTGTCTATTTTTCTTGTTCCTTTGATAAAAAAAGATGGAGGTCCTGCTATTTTTGCCCAGGATAGGGTTGGTAGAAATGGACGTATATTTAAATTTTATAAATTCCGTTCTATGAGAGTAGATGCAGAGGAAATCAAGAAGGATTTGATGAGTCAGAACCAGATGCAGGGTGGGATGTTTAAGATTGAAAATGATCCACGTGTGACAAAGATAGGGTACTTTATTAGAAAGACGAGTCTAGATGAATTGCCACAATTTTGGAATGTTCTAAAAGGCGATATGAGTTTAGTTGGTACTAGACCACCAACCTTAGATGAGTATATGAAGTATACACCCGAACAAAAACGTCGTCTCAGTTTTAAACCTGGAATTACAGGCCTTTGGCAGATTAGTGGTAGAAGTAATATTACAAACTTCGATGATGTAGTAAAATTAGATGTTACTTATTTAGATGGCTGGACAATTTGGAAAGATATTGAGATTTTACTGAAGACAATAAAAGTTGTAGTAATGAAAGATGGAGCGAAATAATTTTTGTTTTATTATAAAATAAAGTAGGAGTGATATGAGAAAAGCAGTTTATATCATTGGTTCAAAAGGGATTCCTGCCAAATATGGAGGGTTTGAAACCTTTGTTGAAAAATTAACCGAATACCAAAAAGACAGCAACATACAATATTATGTTGCTTGTATGCGTGAAAATTCAGCCAAGTCTGGTATCACGGAAGACCGGTTTGAGCATAATGGAGCCATTTGTTTCAATGTTGATGTGCCCAATATCGGACCAGCCCGCGCCATCGCTTACGATATTGCAGCAGTCAACAAGGCTATTGAATTGGCTAAGGAAAACAAGGACGAAGCTCCCATTTTTTACATTCTGGCTTGTCGTATTGGTCCTTTTATTTCAAGAATTAAGAGAAAAATTCTAGCTATTGGGGGCACCTTGCTTGTGAATCCAGATGGACATGAATGGTTGCGAGCAAAGTGGAGCATGCCAGTTCGTAAGTACTGGAAATTTTCAGAGAAACTCATGGTCAAGCATGCTGATTTACTGGTATGCGATAGCAAAAATATTGAACAATATATTCAGGAGGACTATAAACAGTATCAACCAGAGACCACCTATATTGCCTATGGTACTGATACTGCTCCTTCAAATCTGAAAGCAGAAGACACAAAGGTTCGGAACTGGTATCAGGAAAAAGGAATTAACGAAAATGGTTATTATCTAGTGGTGGGACGATTCGTCCCTGAAAACAACTACGAAACCATGATTCGTGAATTTATCAAGTCCAAGTCCAAGAAGGACTTTGTCCTCATCACAAATGTGGAGCAGAATAAATTTTACGATCAGTTGTTACAGGATACTGGTTTTGATAAAGATCCTAGGGTCAAATTTGTCGGTACAGTCTATGACCAAGAGTTGCTCAAGTACATTCGTGAAAATGCTTTTGCCTATTTCCATGGGCATGAGGTTGGGGGGACAAACCCTTCTCTACTAGAAGCTCTAGCATCAACAAAACTGAATTTGTTGCTAGATGTTGGTTTTAACCGTGAGGTTGGTGAAGACGGGGCTATTTATTGGAAAAAAGATGAGTTGGCAAGCGTCATTGAGGAAGTAGAAGAATTTGATCAGGCAACGATAGCTGACTTGGATTTTAACTCAAGCAAGAGAATCCTCTCAGCTTTCACATGGGAAAAGATTGTGTCGAATTATGAGGAAGTATTTATTAAATGAAAATTTTACATTATACTTTAGGTTTTCAGCCATCACGTACAGGTGGACTTGTTAAATATGCAGAAGATTTGATGAATCAGCAGGTTGAATCAGGGTATGAAGTAATAGCACTGTATCCAGGTAGAATTAAAATTTTTTCATATGATTTAGTTATAGAATCTGCAAAATCAAGAGGTTTTGAGTGCTACGAGTTAATAAATAGTTTGCCATTAGCATTATTCGGAGGTTTTACTGAGCCGGATGAATTTATGAAGAAATGTGATAAAAGGGTCTATTATAATTTTCTAAAAAAAATTAATCCAGATATAATTCATGTACACTCATTAATGGGAATACATAAAGAATTTTTTGAATCTGCCCATGAATTAGGTATAAAGATATTTTTTACTAGTCATGACTATTATGGATTGGCACCAGTACCAAATTTTTTCTTTAACGGAGTAGATTATAGTAAAAACAATACTAATACATCTTGGAATATAATGTCTTCAAATGCTCTCAGTGTGAAGAAACTTCGTTTTTTTCAAGTTCCCTTTTATCCGACAATTAGGAGAGCATTGAAAGTGTTAAGAAAAAATCTAAAATCTAAGAGCAGTATAGAAGTTTCTGAGAAAACAGAGATTATTAATTATAGAGATATCCGTTCATATTATAATGAAATCTTTAATTTAATTGATGCTTATCTATTTAATAGTAGTGTAGCAAGGGATGTTTATATAAAAAACGGGGTGCTTCCTCAAACAGAAGCAATCATTTCTATTTCTAATAGTAATATTCGAAAACGAAATGTACATAGAAAAAATCGCAATAAAAGTGTAATAGCTTATATTGGTCCAGATGAAGATTATAAAGGTTATTTTGATTTTATTGATTTTGTAAATGATATTGATAAAGAAAATTATGAAGTTAAAACCTATGGTCATTTACCTAATAGAGAGTGTCCTACCTATATTCAACAAAATGGATATTTCACAAAAAAAAATATTGATACGATTTACTCTGATATAGATATTCTTATCGTACCTAGTAAATGGAAAGAAACATTTGGTCTGATTACGATAGAAGCATTATCCTATGGTGTGAAGGTGTTTGTTAGTGAGAATGTGGGATCTAAAGATTTGCTTTCAAAATCATATGTATTTCGAGATAAACAAGATTTGTTATACAAAATACAAAGTACAGAATATGAAGAACAAATTATAAATACCATGGAAGAACATATGATTGAAGTAAAAAGATTTTATGAAAGAATAATAAATGAACATAAAAAGAATAGTTAAAATAATCACTGGAAGAGATATTGATATTCACCCAGATGTCCCAATAAATTACGTCATGAAAAAAGGAATTATTTATAGTTTAGGTTTAATAAATGGTTTCATTCGTGGTATCGGACTTGGTAAAAGAGGAGTTCGTTTCTTTATTGGTAAGGGAGTATCTATTTTTGCCAAACATAAAATATATATTGAGAACAATGTAAGAATTGGTAATTATGTAGTAATAGATGCGCTATCGGAAAATGGTATTCAACTTGCGAATAATGTGAAAATAGGAGATTATTCCCAGATTATAGGAACTGGTTCAATAAAAAATATGGGTAAAGGTTTAAGAATTGGAAAAAATTCTTCTTTCTCAGAATTTTGTTTATTTGGAGCAGCAGGAGGAATAACTATTGGAAATGATGTTATTGCGGGCCAAAATGTACGATTCCACTCAGAAAATCATAATTACGATGATGCTGATAAGTTAATTAGAGAACAAGGTGTCAATAGAAAAGGAATTTCTGTTGGAAATAATTGCTGGATTGGGGCAGGTGCAGTATTCTTAGATGGTTCTAGTATAGGATCGGGTTGTATTGTAGCTGCTAACTCAGTAGTAACGAAACATTTCCCAGACAATGTTATTATTGGTGGTGTACCTGCTAAGATTTTAAAAAAAAGGTCTTAGTTGAAACTCTTTAAAAATTAATTATACTATAGATTTTCAATATACATATAGGAACTACTAAAACTAGTGCTAAGCTCTAAATTTTAATGTTAAAAATTTCTTTAGAAAATAACAAAACAAATTTATTTATTCAAATAAATCTCTGAAATTTGTTAATATGATATTTAAAAAAATCTTTCATAATTATATAAAAATTTAAAATAAGGATGATTCAAATAAATGAAAAAAATAAAAATCATTATCCCGTACTTTGGAGAATTTCCAAAATTTTTCCCTTATTTTTTAATGACAGCAAGAAGAAATAAGAATATTGATTTTGAAATCTTTACGGATCAGCCAGTTGAGCAGTTCTCTTTATTAAATGCAAGAAATATACATTTTAATAGAGTGACCTTTTCTGATTTAAAAAAGAAAATTCAATCAAAATTTAACTTTGAAATTTCGCTAGATGATCCTTATAAGCTATGTGATTATAAACCAGCTTATGGATTGATTTTTGAAGATGAGCTAATTGGGTATGATTATTGGGGTTTTTGTGATACGGATATCTTATTAGGAGATATTTATCAATTTTTAGAAGATTATGAGTTTTTCACAAAAGAATATGATAGATATGGACTTTTAGGTCACCTTCAGATATACAAAAATATAAAAGAGGTAAACACTATTTTTAAAACGGGCGTTGGTATGAGTTATCGATTGGACTACCAAAATGTTTATACCAGTAGTAAAAATTTTATTTTTGATGAGCAAGAGGGAGTTCAGAAACTTTTTGAACTCTCTCGAATGAATCAATTACAAGTAACTTGCTTTCATGATTTAGATATTTCTTGTTTTTCTTTTAGATGTAATGGTGAGAAAAAAGTACAAAGATATTATTATTGGACAGACTTAAAAGGTCTAGAATCGATAGAGTTAAAAAAAGGAAATATAGTGACAACTCAACCTCTATATGTTCATTTCCAAAAAAGAAATATTGAATGTCCTGAAGTTGTAGAAAATAAACAATTTTATGTTGTTCCGAACCGTTTAGTTAATGGTAATAAATTATCAGTTGAAGAAATCAAAAGTGCGACTCAAAACAAAATTTACTGGGAACATATAAAGAGGGTTATTCAGAAAAAATTTAAGAAAGAAAAATGGACTTTTGAATTCATACTTCATAAGATAAGGATGAAAAATCGATGAACAATGTAACGTTAAGTATCATAATACCTGTTTATAATGTTGAAGCTTACCTAAGAAGATGTTTGAATTCTATACTTAAACAAAATACTTTAATAGACTATGAAATTATATTGGTTAATGATGGATCGACTGATACAAGTGGAAGAATATGTGATGACTTCAAATCTCACTTCCCTAATATTCAGGTGAAACATATAAAAAATAGTGGAGTGGCAGTAGCTAGGAACCTTGGTATAGCTCTATCAAATGGGAAATTTTTATATTTTGTAGATCCAGATGACTATTTGACAGAGTCTTTTTTTATAGAGCTTGCTCCATATATAAATGATAATTGGGATGTTTTATGCTTTGGTTTTAATGAAGTAAAAGAAAAAAATATGGTCGCAATATCTTGTCGCGAACATAGATATAGTAAAATAGGAATATTAACTCATGAAGATTTTATTAATAATTTTGTAGATTTCTTTAGGACAGATATGATGTACAATGTTTGGTCAAGAGTTTATAAAAAAGATTTCATTTTAGAGCACGGTATTGAGTTTCCAAAAAAAACCATTGGGGAAGATACTTTATTTAATTTTCAAGTATACAAGCACTTAGAAACTATCCGATTTATTGAACCTTGTCTATACAATTATATAGCTGGTAGAAGTGGTTCTGCTTTGACAGTATTTAACCCAGTTAGAATTGAAATTCAACTAAATGAGCTTGCGGAGTTGAAACAACTATTGAAAAAATTTCATATAGAAGATTATTCTTTGTTGAAAGAGATAAAAACGAAGATTATTGTAAGTTCTGCCTTTCAAATTGCTAATTTAGAAGATACAAAAAAAAATAGGGTAAGATTATTAAGAAGCATTATTGAAAATGAACAATTTGATGACATTTTTTCAGGAGAAACTTATCAAATCATTGGTTCTTATGGTGTTTTAATAAAGAACAAGAACTTTTCTTTATTGCTTAGGAGGTTGACAATAGAGTTACTTGCCAGAAAAAAATTCAGAACAGTATTGTTTATTGAAAAATTAAAAATGAATCGAGTCTTACGTAAGATTGTTTTTAAATAATTTTTTAAAAACTAACAGTAAAAAGGATATTATGTTAAAAATTAAATTTGAGAACCTTTTGGTGATTTTTGTATTAACTATAGTTACGGGATATGATACTATTACGACTACAATGTTAAATAGGACACTACCTAATATTCCCGTGATTTTATTAATATGTGTAGTTTTATTATTGATTTTTAGATTTTTATTTATAAAAAAATTTAGTGCATTTTATATTATATCGAGTATTTTATTGATATTGACAAGTATTATAGTATTTTTACGTACAGGTGGTACCAATTTTCTTCTGTATTCATTGTTGATTATACTATTATATCAAGCAGATGTTGATGTAGTTTTGAAAACATATGTGGGTGTATCAGGTATAATTGTTTTGTTAATATTTCTACTCTCAATTTTAGGAGTAGTACCTAATTTACAATTTGCTCAAATTCGCTCATCTAGTTTAGTAGTTAGAAATTCATTTGGTTTCATCTATCCAACTGATTTTGCTTCTCACTGTTTTTACCTATTTATTGCTTGGGGTTATTTGCTTAGAGAAAAATATATATTTATCAGAACGATTGTAGGACTATCTTTAGCATTCTTTATACTAAAATTTTGTGATGCACGACTAAATGCATTATCAGTTCTTGCCGCAACTTTGATTTTCATAATCATGTATTATACTAAAGAAAGAGAATTCAAAGTATACAGTATAATGCCATATTTTGCTCTTATTTTTTCTACTTTCATGTTTTATGTTTCCTACTTTTTCACATGGTCTTCTTCGTTCTATGTGAATTTAAATAATCTGTTTAGTATGAGATTGTTTTTAGGTAAAAATGCACTGGATACATATGGTTTACCTTTATTTGGTAAAGCTGGAGTAAAGTTTATTGGCTATGGTGGGACCACCGAGTCGGTTCACAGTTATAACTATGTTGATTCATCTTATATCCAAATGTTATTTTATTATGGATTAATTCCTGTTGTATTGCTAGTATTGATTTATGTGTTTGCTTCAAAAAAAGTTCATAAGCAAAAAAAATATTTATTTCTAGCCCTATTATCTCTTATTACAATTAACTGTATGATTGAAGCTTTCTGGATAAGACCAGGATACAATATTTTTATGTTTACAATTTTTGCTAATTTGTATGATATCCAAAATAAGGAAAAAAGAGAAGTAAGACTATGAAAATAATAAAAAATTATGCTTATAATCTTTCTTATCAGTTACTACTCATAATACTACCTATCATCACAACTCCATACGTTACGAGGGTATTTTCATCAGAAGCTTTAGGAACCTATAGCTTCTTCAGCTCTATTGTTACCTATTTTCTTTTGCTAGCTAGCTTAGGAGTAGCTAACTATGCTACCAAGGAAATCTCAAGTAATAAGAAAGACATTTGTAGGAATTTTTGGGGCATTTATACTCTACAGCTAGGGGCAGCTATTTTTTCTTTTGTGCTGTATGTTGTATTATGTCTTATTTTACCTACTATGAAAAATCCTGTGGCTTATATTTTAGGTTTTAGTTTGATTTCTAAAGCTTTAGATATTTCATGGTTATTTCAAGGTTTAGAGAATTTTCGAAAGATTACAGTAAGAAATATTACGGTGAAATTAGCTGGTGTTATTTCTATTTTTCTATTCATAAGATCATCAAATGATTTATATTTATATGTTTTTTTACTAACCACTTTTGAATTGTTAGGACAATTAAGTATGTGGTTACCAGCAAAAGAATTTATTGGGAAACCACACTTCGATTTGCTGTATGCTAAACGGCATTTGAAGCCAGTCATCTTATTATTCCTACCTCAGATTGCTATATCGCTTTATGTGACATTAGATAGCACTATGCTTGGGGTTCTTGCTTCAGCAAGAGATGTAGGTATTTATGACCAAGCTTGGAGACTTGTTAATATTTTATTAACACTAGTGACTTCGTTAGGTAGTGTCATGTTGCCACGAGTTTCAAATCTTTTATCATCAGGGGATCATAAAGCCGTTAACAAAATGCATGAGATGTCATTTCTAATTTATAATTTGGTAATTTTCCCCATTATGGCAGGAATGTTAATTGTAAATGATGATTTTGTTACCTTTTTCCTCGGGCAAGATTTTCAAGAGGCACGTTATGCGATAGCAATTATGATTTTTAGAATGTTCTTTATTGGTTGGACCAATATTATGGGGATTCAAATTTTGATACCTCATAATAAAAATAAAGAATTTATGCTGTCAACAACAATTCCTGCTATTGTTAGTGTGGGCTTAAATCTTCTCTTGCTTCCAAAGCTGGGCTATATAGGTGCGTCAATTGTATCTGTTTTAACAGAGGTACTAGTATGGTTGATACAGTTATTCTATACTCGTTCTTATTTGAGAGAGGTGCCCATTATAGGTTCATTAATCAAAATTATAATCTCATCTGGAGTTATGTATGGTATCCTACTATTTATAAAACAATTCCTAAATGTATCAGCGATGATTAATGTGGGACTATATGCTGTTCTGGGAGCAATAATTTATGTTAGTTTGATTTTGATTTTTAAAGTAATCGATTTAAGTAAGTTAAAACAACAATTATTAAAAAATAAAGGAGTGTAATATGTACGATTATCTAATCGTTGGTGCTGGTTTGTCTGGAGCAATTTTTGCTTATGAAGCAACCAAGCGTGGAAAAAAAGTAAAAGTTATTGATAAACGTGACCACATTGGTGGGAATATCTACTGTGAGAATGTAGAAGGGGTTAATGTTCATAAATATGGTGCACATATCTTCCATACTTCTAATAAGAAAGTCTGGGATTATGTTAATCAATTTGCTGAATTTAACAACTATATCAACTCGCCTGTAGCTAATTATAAGGGTAGCCTTTATAATCTACCTTTCAATATGAATACTTTCTATGCTATGTGGGGGACAAAAACTCCTCAAGAAGTGAAAAATAAGATTGCTGAGCAAACGGCTCATATGAAGGACGTTGAACCTAAAAACTTGGAAGAGCAAGCTATTAAGTTGATCGGTCTAGATATTTATGAAAAATTGATTAAAGGATATACTGAAAAGCAATGGGGACGTTCTGCGACTGACCTTCCACCGTTTATCATTAAACGTTTACCAGTTCGTTTAACCTTTGATAATAATTATTTTAACGACCGTTATCAAGGGATTCCAATTGGAGGGTACAACGTTATTATCGAAAATATGCTGAAGGATGTGGAAGTAGAACTTGGAGTTGACTTTTTTGCCAATCGTCAAGAATTAGAAGCTTCTGCTGAAAAAGTTGTCTTTACAGGGATGATTGACCAATACTTTGATTATAAACATGGTGAGTTAGAATACCGTAGTCTTCGTTTTGAGCATGAAGTTCTAGATGAAGAAAACTATCAAGGAAACGCAGTTGTAAACTATACAGAACGAGAAATTCCTTATACTCGTATTATTGAGCATAAACATTTTGAGTACGGCACACAAGATAAAACGGTCATTACTCGTGAGTACCCAGCAGATTGGAAACGAGGAGATGAACCTTATTATCCAATCAATGATGAGAGAAACAATGCTATGTTTGCTAAGTATCAAGAAGAAGCAGCACAGAATGATAAGGTGATTTTCTGCGGACGTTTAGCAGACTACAAATACTACGACATGCATGTGGTCATTGAACGTGCCCTACATGTTGTAGAGGAAGAGTTTAACAAAGATAATGAAGGATAAAATTGATATTGTTGTTTTATGGGTAGATGGGAATGATCCTAACTTTATTAAGGAAAAACAAAGAGTAACTAGTCAAAAGGAATCGTTAAATGCAGACGCTGATGGTGAACAGCGTTATCGAGAATATGGAATTTTTCAGTATTGGTTTCGTATGATTGAGAGACATGCACCGTGGGTCAATAATATTTATTTAATTACGAATGGTCAAAAGCCGAGCTGGCTGAACCTTAGTCATCCAAAGTTGAGATTTATATCACATAAGGAATTTATTCCAGAATCCTATCTTCCAACTTTTAATTCTGCGACTATTGAGTTAAATCTTCATAGAATTGAAGGCTTGTCTGAAAATTTTATTTATTTTAACGATGACATGTATTTGATAAAAGATGTAAAGCCTTCAGATTTCTTCAAAAATAATAAACCGAGGCTTTTAGCAGTTTACGATGCTTTAGTTCCATGGTCCTCGTATACAAACACTTATCATAATAACGTTGAATTGATTTATCGTCATTTCCCCAAAAAGCAAGCCTTAAAGTCTTCGCCTTGGAAATTTTTTAATTATAGATATGGTGCTTTAATATTGAAGAATATCTTATTACTTCCATGGGGCCCTACGGGGTATGTAAATCAACATCTTCCAGTTCCAATGAAAAAGAGTACTTTAGCTCATCTTTGGAAAATCGAGTCGGAGGTATTGGATAGAACGTCACGGAATCAATTCAGAAATTATGGGGTGGATGTGAATCAGTATATTTGTCAGCACTGGCAAATTGAAAGTAATGAGTTTTATCCAATTTCAAAAAATATGGGTGAATCAATTGAGCTAAATCAAATTGATAAGCTGAAGAAAATTTTTGGAAATAAGAAGCGAAAACTACTATGTGTGAATGATAGTATTAATATTGATGAAAGAAATATTATACTTTTCAAAAAATTATTAGAAGAACGCTATCCAGAAAAGTCATCTTTTGAAAAATGAAAGGTAAAATATGAAATACTACTTAAAAGAAGAATTTTTAAATGATGTTAACCAAAAAAATGCTGGCAATAAGGCACGTAATGATGTTGAAACTGTGTTAAATGAGTTGGGATATATCCCTTTAAGAGTATTGGTTGATGATTGGTATAAAATGAATGTACTCAAGGCACAGATACATAAATATCAAGCACTATCAAAAGCATTCAAACTTTTAAAAAGAGGCGATGAGATTGTTATCCAATTTCCATTATTACACCATTCCTTACTATTTAGTAATTTACTAAAATCCCTTAGAAAAAAAGGAGTTAAAACCTATTTTCTGATTCATGATTTAGAAACTTTACGTTTTGTAAATGATGAAACATTACCTTTTAGAATGAAATTACGTATGAAAATTACGGAGGGATCTTCTTTACATTATGTAAATGGTATTATTGCTCATAATAAAGTAATGAAAGGAGTATTAGTCAATAAAGGAGTTCTTGGAGAAAAAATTACTAATTTAGAAATCTTTGATTATTTAATTCCAGATTTTATAGAAAAAACTAGTTTAAGAAAAGAACAACCAATAATTGTTGCAGGAAATTTATCACAAGATAAAGCAGCATATCTATACTCATTACCTATAGAACCACAATTTAATTTATATGGTGTTGGATTTGATGAGTCTAGGAAGTTATCTAATGAAACCTACTTTGGTTCATTTCTTCCAGATGAACTTCCATCAGTATTGGAAGGAAGTTTTGGTTTAGTTTGGGATGGTGACAGTTCTGAGACTTGTAGTGGATTTTTTGGAGAGTATCTACGCTATAACAATTCTCATAAAGCGTCACTTTATTTGGCTTCTGGTTTCCCTATCATTGTTTGGAAGGAATCTGCTTTGTCTCATTTTGTCTTAAAGAATAATTGTGGTATCACAGTTGATTCTTTGTTTGACATACAAGAAACAATCAATAATATTTCGGAAGAAGAATATCAAGAGTTAGTAGAAAATGCACAAAAGGTAGGGAATAATATAAGATCAGGATATTATTTGAAAATAGCTTTAGAGAAACTAACTAAATACTTAGTTTAAATTCACTAAGTAATGTATCATTTGTCTCTGATTACTAATTAGAAAAATTCTAATTTAATATAGAAAGGTAGTTCGATTATGAAAGGTATTATCCTTGCAGGAGGTTCAGGAACTCGCTTGTATCCTTTGACTCGTGCTATATCCAAACAACTGATGCCGGTTTATGATAAACCCATGATTTATTATCCTCTATCGACACTCATGTTAGCTGGTATCAAAGATATTTTAATTATCTCTACTCCTCATGATTTACCTCGTTTTAAAGAGCTGCTTCAAGATGGTTCGGAGTTGGGAATTAATCTTTCTTATGCGGAACAACCTAGTCCAGATGGATTGGCTCAGGCCTTCATTATCGGTGAAAAATTTATTGGAAATGACAGTGTCGCCCTAATTTTAGGAGATAATATTTACTATGGTCCTGGTCTATCTAAAATGCTTCAGAAGGCTGCTAATAAGGAGAAAGGTGCAACTGTTTTTGGATATCAAGTTAAGGATCCTGAAAGATTTGGTGTTGTGGAATTTGATGAGGAGATGAATGCTATTTCTATTGAGGAAAAACCAGAACATCCTCGTTCCAATTATGCAGTGACCGGCCTTTATTTCTATGATAATGATGTTGTAGAAATTTCAAAAAATATTAAACCAAGCCCTCGTGGTGAATTGGAAATTACAGACGTAAACAAAGCATATCTAGAACGTGGAGACTTATCAGTTGAGCTAATGGGGCGTGGTTTTGCTTGGTTAGATACTGGAACTCATGAAAGTTTATTAGAGGCGTCACAGTACATTGAGACAGTGCAACGGATGCAAAATGTTCAAGTGGCAAACTTAGAAGAGATTGCTTATCGTATGGGTTATATCAGCCGTGAGGATGTATTAAAGTTAGCACAACCTCTTAAGAAAAATGAATACGGACAATATTTGCTCCGTTTGATTGGAGAAGAATAGATGACAGATAATTTTTTCGGTAAGACGCTTGCGGTTCGCAATGTCGAAGCTATTCCAGGTATGTTAGAATTTGATATCCCTGTTCATGGTGATAATCGTGGCTGGTTCAAAGAAAATTTCCAAAAGGAAAAAATGCTCCCTCTTGGTTTCCCAGAGTATTTCTTTACAGAAGGAAAATTACAAAATAATGTATCCTTCTCACGTAAAAATGTTCTCCGTGGTCTACACGCAGAACCTTGGGATAAGTACATTTCTGTAGCAGATGGTGGGAAGGTTCTGGGTTCTTGGGTTGATCTACGCGAGGGCGAAACTTTCGGAAATACCTATCAAACAGTAATTGATGCAAGTAAGGGTATCTTTGTTCCCCGTGGTGTGGCTAATGGATTTCAGGTTCTATCAGATACAGTCTCTTATAGCTATCTGGTCAACGATTATTGGGCATTAGATTTGAAACCTAAATATGCCTTTGTCAATTATGCAGATCCAGAATTAGGAATTGAGTGGGCCAATCTTGCTGAAGCAGAGGTTTCAGAAGCAGATAAAAATCATCCACTACTTAAGGATGTAAAACCTTTGAAAAAAGAAGATTTGTAAAAAAGGAAAGACTATGACTGAATACAAAAAAATTATCGTGACAGGTGGAGCAGGTTTTATCGGTTCTAACTTTGTTCATTATGTTTACAAGAACTTTCCAGATGTTCACGTGACAGTATTAGACAAGTTGACTTATGCTGGAAATCGCGCTAATATTGAAAAAATTTTAGGTGATCGTGTTGAGTTGGTTGTTGGAGATATTGCTGATGCGGAGTTGGTAGACAAGTTGGCTGTTCAAGCAGATGCTATCGTTCATTATGCAGCGGAAAGTCACAATGACAATTCACTGAATGATCCATCACCGTTTATACATACTAACTTCATCGGAACCTATACTCTTTTGGAAGCAGCTCGCAAATATAATATTCGCTTCCACCATGTGTCTACAGATGAAGTTTATGGGGATCTCCCTCTCCGTGAGGATTTGCCAGGATATGGTGAAGGTCCAGGTGAGAAATTTACTGCTGATACCAAATACAATCCTAGCTCTCCATACTCATCAACCAAGGCCGCTTCAGACTTGATTGTAAAAGCCTGGGTACGATCATTTGGTGTCAAGGCAACGATTTCCAACTGTTCAAATAACTACGGTCCTTATCAACACATTGAAAAATTCATCCCACGTCAGATCACCAACATCCTAAGTGGAATTAAGCCAAAACTTTATGGTGAAGGTAAGAATGTTCGTGACTGGATTCATACCAATGATCATTCTTCAGGAGTTTGGACAATCTTGACAAAAGGTCAAATCGGTGAAACCTACTTGATTGGAGCTGATGGGGAGAAGAACAATAAGGAAGTTTTGGAACTTATCCTTAAGGAAATGGGCCAAGCTGCAGATGCCTATGATCATGTAACTGACCGTGTAGGACATGACCTCCGCTATGCGATTGACGCTAGTAAGCTCCGTGATGAGTTAGGTTGGAAACCAGAATTTACTAATTTTGAAGCAGGTCTCAAAGAGACCATCAAGTGGTACACAGACAACCAAGACTGGTGGAAAGCAGAGAAAGAAGCTGTTGAAGCTAATTATGCTAAGACTCAGGAGATTATTAAATTATAAAAAGCAGGAAATCGCTGCTTTTTATTGCTATATTGGGAAGAGTTACAAAGTTGAAAGGTATAGAGATGATTTTAATTACAGGAGCAAAAGGCCAATTAGGAACTGAACTTCGTTATTTATTAGATGAGCGTAATGAAGAATACGTAGCAGTAGATGTGGCTGAGATGGATATTACAAATGAAGAAATGGTTGAGAAAGTTTTCGAAGAAGTTAAACCGACTTTAGTATACCACTGTGCTGCCTACACCGCTGTTGATGCAGCAGAGGATGAAGGGAAAGAATTAGACTTTGCTATCAATGTTACGGGGACAGAAAATGTCGCAAAAGCATCTGAAAAGCATGGTGCAACCCTAGTTTATATTTCCACCGACTATGTCTTTGACGGTAAGAAACCAGTTGGAGAAGAGTGGGAAGTTGATGATCGACCAGATCCACAGACAGAATATGGACGTACAAAGCGCATGGGAGAAGAGTTAGTTGAGAAGTATGTGTCTAATTTCTATATTATCCGTACTGCCTGGGTATTTGGAAATTACGGTAAAAACTTTGTTTTTACGATGCAAAACCTTGCGAAAACTCATAAGACATTAACGGTTGTAAATGACCAGCATGGTCGCCCAACTTGGACTCGTACCTTGGCTGAATTTATGACTTATCTAGCTGAAAATTGCAAGGAATTTGGTTACTATCATTTATCGAATGACGCAACAGAAGACACAACTTGGTATGATTTTGCAGTTGAAATTTTGAAAGATACAGATGTGGAAATCAAGCCAGTAGATTCAAGTCAATTTCCAGCAAAAGCTAAACGTCCGTTAAACTCAACAATGAGTCTGGCTAAAGCTAAAGCTACTGGATTTGTTATTCCAACTTGGCAAGATGCCTTGAAAGAATTTTATAAACAAGAAGTAAAAAGTGATATTAACTAATTTGAATCCTGGTCGTTAATGAACTCCCCACGAAAATAATAGATATAATATTCTCATGACAACAGCTTTGCAGTGTGTAAGAAATGAGTTAGATTAAAGAATTAAAACTGTTTCTCAGATGCTATTTACAAATATGATTAATAATTCCTTGACTACCTAATGTAGTTGAGGTATTTTTGATATTATTCATATTTTTGCAAATCTATTGTTTAAAAAATAATTTTCTAAAATTCTGAAAATTCTATTGACAGGACTTTAAAAAGGGTCTATAATGGATAGAAAAACAAAGGAGAATACTATGAAAACAAGGAAAGTATTGGCTCTTGCGGGAGTCACTTTATTAGCAGCTGGTGTCTTAGCGGCTTGTTCTGGTGGTTCTGCTACTAAAGGTGAGCAGACTTTTGCATTTACCTACGAGACAGACCCAGATAATCTCAACTATTTGACAACCAGCAAGGCAGCTACTTCAAACATTACTAGTAACGTCATTGATGGATTGCTTGAAAATGACCGTTATGGGAATCTTGTTCCCTCTATGGCAGAGGACTGGTCAGTTTCTAAAGATGGTTTGACCTACACTTATAAGATTCGTCAGGATGCCAAGTGGTACACATCTGAAGGGGAAGAATATGCTCCTGTCAAGGCTCAAGACTTTGTAACAGGTCTTAAATATGCAACAGATAAGAAATCACAAGCTCTTTACTTGGTACAGGATTCAATCAAGGGGCTGGATGCTTATGCTAAGGGAGAAAATAAAGATTTTTCTCAAGTTGGAATTAAAGCCCTTGACGATCAAACAGTCCAATACACTTTGAACAAACCTGAAAGTTTTTGGAATTCTAAAACAACAATGGGTGTCTTGGCACCAGTTAATGAAGAGTTTTTGAACTCAAAAGGGGATGATTTTGCTAAAGCGACAGATCCAAGCAGTATCTTGTATAATGGTCCTTATTTGTTAAAATCTCTTGTGGCTAAATCTTCCGTTGAATTTGCAAAAAACCCTAACTACTGGGATAAAGATAATGTTCATGTTGATAAGATAAAATTGTCATTCTGGGATGGTCAAGATACCAGCAAACCTGCGGAAAACTTTAAAGATGGTAGTCTTACAGCAGCCAGACTTTATCCTACAAATGCAAGTTTTGCAGAACTTGAAAAAACGATGAAGGACAATATTGTCTATACCCAACAAGACTCTACGACTTATCTAGTTGGTACAAATATTGATCGTCAGTCCTATAAATATACTTCTAAGACTAGCGACGAACAAAAGACATCTACTAAAAAGGCTCTCTTAAACAAGGATTTCCGTCAGGCTATTGCCTTTGGTTTTGATCGTACGGCCTATGCTTCACAAGTGAACGGTGCCAGTGGTGCAAGCAAAATTTTGCGTAATCTCTTTGTGCCACCAACATTTGTTCAAGCAGATGGGAAAAACTTTGGCGATATGGTCAAAGAAAAATTAGTAACCTATGGGGATGAATGGAAGGATGTTAATCTGGCCGATGCCCAAGATGGTCTCTACAATCCTGAAAAAGCCAAGGCCGAATTTGCCAAGGCTAAGTCAGCTTTACAGGCAGAAGGCGTGACTTTCCCAATTCACCTAGACATGCCTGTTGATCAGACAGCAACTACAAAAGTTCAACGTGTTCAATCTTTCAAACAATCGGTTGAAGAAACCTTGGGTACAGATAATGTCGTAATTGATATTCAACAACTACAAAAAGATGAAGTCTTGAATATTACCTACTTTGCTGAAACAGCAGCTGGGGAAGATTGGGATATTTCAGATAATGTTGGTTGGTCTCCAGACTTTGCGGATCCATCTACTTACCTCGATATTATCAAACCATCAGTTGGTGAAAACACTAAAACCTACTTTGGCTTTGATTCTGGTACAGATAATGCTGCAGCTAATGCTGCAGCTAAGAAGGTTGGTCTGAACGACTATGAGAAATTGGTAACTGAAGCTGGAAATGAGACAATAGATGTAGCAAAACGTTATGATAAGTATGCTACAGCCCAAGCTTGGTTGACAGATAGTGCCTTGATTATTCCAACAACATCACTCACTGGTCGCCCAATCTTGTCTAAGATGGTACCATTTACGATGCCGTTTGCCTTCTCTGGTAACAAGGGGACAAGCGATCCGCTCCTATACAAATACTTGGAACTTCAAGACAAGGCAGTCACTGTGGATGAATACCAAAAAGCTCAAGATAAATGGATGAAAGAAAAAGAAGAATCCAATAAAAAAGCGCAAGAAGAACTTGCAAAACATGTGAAATAAGATAAAAAGAAGTTAGTTATTCGCTAACTTCTTTTGGTTTATCGAAAATGAGTTGAAACCTCTCTTCACTTTCAAAGATTATGAAGATAATTTTTTTGTAGAAAAAATCCTGAGTTTTTATTCTCAGGATTTTCTTTCATCTCACTGTTGTGGTTGTTGAACTTGTGGATTTTGTGGCGTTGGTTGTACTGGTTGTGTCGGTTGAACAGCCTGGCCAGCTTGTCCTTGATTAGGATCAGTTGCTGGAGCATTATGTGGTTGTTGACCAACCGTCGTACTTGCCTGTGTAGTTGAACTTTCAGCTGTTGTGCTTGGAGTTTCTACCGTTTGTGTTTGTTGTGTTACTGAATTATTCCATGTGTTCTTGGCACTATTTTGGAAGACGAATTCTCCATTTCGGAATAGGCCGTCTGGCATCGTCCAATCTCCAGGTTGGTCATCTTCTGATAGATACGATATCATTGAGCGATAAACCTTAGCAGCAACTAGGAAACCATCTCCAACAATTGGAGTTAAACGATTTGAGTAACCAGTCCATACAGCCATAGAATACTTACGAGTATAACCTACAAACATTTCATCTGGAGCTACGTAGCCAGTGTTCTTGATATACTTTTCAATTTCGTCGTCAGTATAGTTAGAAGTACCTGTCTTACCTGCTTGTGGAAGCCATGGTAGGTAAGCACCCCGTCCGGTTCCGTAAGCTAAAACAGTTTTCATCATTTCGGTCATCATATAGGCAGTAGTTTCTTTCATAGCTCGTGTACCAGCATCAGAAAATTCTTTTTCACTACCATCACTAAAGACGATTTTATTGATATAGATTGGTTTGTGGTAAATACCACCATTAGCAAAGGCGGCATAAGCAGCAGCCATTTTTTCACTACTTGCACCGTACTGTTTGTTGGATTCAGTTGTGTTACTTGAAATGGCGTTTGCATAATGCATGCTTGGATAGTCGATACCCAGACCATTAAGGAAGGTTTTAGATCTATCTAGACCGACCTTATTCAAAGTCTCAACGGCTGTGACATTTCGTGATTGTTGGAGTGCATACTGAATTGTAATATTCCCAAAGTAACCATGATCCCAGTTGTAGACAGGAGTATCAGTACCAGGATAGTTATAAGGAACATCATGTACAATAGAAGCAGTAGAGTCATAGACTCCATATTCTAAAGCGGGAGCATAGTCAGTGATTGGTTTCATAGTAGAACCCCAGTCACGGTTGGTTTCAACGGCTTGGTTGATTCCAAAAGATACATTACTTGATTGGTGACGGGCCCCTAACTGAGCAATGACTTTACCATTCGTTACATCCACGATAGTGGAAGCTACTTGAAGTTCATCATCTGGATAAGCAACGTACTCATCTGTATTGTATACATCCCAAAGTCTCTGTTGAACATTTTTGTCGACATTAGTATAGACTTCCATACCTGTGGTAAGAAGGTTGTAGCCCGTTTCTTGTTCGACTTGGTCGATTACTTCTTTGAGGTAGTTGTCCATATAGGCTGGGTAACTATTGGCTGACTTCAAGCTTTGAAGACCGTCAGTGATAGGCGTATTAATAGCTTTTTCGTAATCTTCTGCACTGATATACTTCTGTCCCTTCATTTCTGAAAGTACCAAGTTACGACGCTCTAGAGCAGCTTCTGGATGGGAATATGGATCATATTGGTTTGGTGCTTGAGGCATTCCGGCTAGGAGTGCTAACTGTGGCAAGCTTAAATCCTTCAAGTCTTTTCCATAGTAATTTTCGGCTGCGGTTTGCATTCCATAGTTACCGTTAGACATGTAGACTTTGTTGATGTAGTAGGTCAGGATTTCTTGCTTGGTTGCTTTTTGCTCTAATTGAACGGCTAGCCAAGCTTCTTGGGCTTTACGTGACAAGGTTTGATCGGCAGTTGAAGTAGAGAAATAAGTTAATTTAATCAATTGCTGAGTCAAGGTTGAAGCCCCTTGGAGCCCTCCTTTCCCTTGGAGGTTTCTCAATGCCGCACCCATGATACGAATGGTATCAACACCTCTATGATCAAAGAAACGGTGGTCTTCGATAGACACGATGGCCTTGACCAAGTCAGTAGGAATTTCATTTGCTTGGGCATTTACGCGACGTTCAGATCCAAGGTCAGCAATCAGTTCGTTTTTGTTGTCATAAATCTTGCTAGAGGTTGTCGCAACTAATTTACTTTCAGATAAGGTTGGAGCCTTGCTAACAAAGTAGAGGAAGATACCTCCACCCAATAGAAATAATGCGATAAATAAGGTAAGAAATGTAATTCCAATATACTTTAAGAATCGCAGAATAGTTTGTTTATTCATCTTGTTTTACCACCTAGTAAATGTTCTTTGATAATATCGAGATAGGGAATTTGAGGGAAAGCTCCTTGCTTTACTAAATATCCGTATTCTTGAATATATCCAAGTGGCATTGATTTTTGACCCTTATCTTGATGATAAAAGCGAATCAAATCAAGTGCCGGCAACAAATAAGTTTCTTGTCGAGAAGAAAAATGAAGCAGTACGAAGCAAATGCCCTGCTGTTCTAGAACTTGTTCCATATGTTGAATCTGGTGAAGATGGAAGTTCTTCATTGGGATAGCATTTTTTTGCCGCGTTTCCTTGGCTTCAAAGTCAATGTAATGTCCTCTATATACGCCAGAGTAATCTGTTGTGGAAGCTTGTCTAAAATAGGCTTCTACAATTTTGGCTCGACTACGTTGAGGATAGTCTACTCGAACGATTTGAACAGGCGTTGGCTTTTTATGGATAACTGCCATACCATGCATCAGATAGTAGTCGTTTGTAGCGTTAATCATCTTTTCAAATGTCATTCCTCGATTTGCGAAATTTTTTGGTTGAGAAATGGATGTTTGGCTTTTTTTTGATGAAATTTTATGAGGATAGTTGACCATATTTCTCCTTATTGGTACAATAACATCACTCTATTATACCATAAAAATAGAAAGAAAGGTGTAAAAATGACTACAGCTTTAATTATGGGATATTCTAATTTTGACTTGGGTTTGTTTAATGAAAAAGATATCAGGCTAAAAATTATAAAGAAAGCCATTCGCCGTGATTTAGAAAGTTTAGCAGAAGAAGGGATTAAATGGCTGGTCTTTACAGGAAACTTGGGATTTGAATCTTGGGTGCTGGATGTCGCAAATGAAATGAAAGAAGACTATGATTTCAGCCTAGCGACCATTTTTGATTTTGAAACACACGGGGAAAATTGGAATGAAGCGAATCAGCTTAAACTTAGCCAATTTAAGAAGGTCGATTTTGTCAAATATGCCTATCCTAAATATGAACATATGGGGCAACTACGAGACTACCAACGATTTTTACTGGAAAATACTGATTTAGCTTATTTTTTCTATGATCCAGAAAATGAGACTAAATTAAAATTTATAGACAATTTGATGAAAAATCAGGAAGGTTATCGCATAAAAAGGCTAACCTTTGAAGACTTAAATGAGCTAGTAGAAAATTTTTCTGAAAAGTAAGGCTTTGACCTTGATTTTTGTTTGTCTTTTTTTATATAATAATACTATTAGAAACCGAGAATGGAGAGAGAGATGGCAAGTATTATTTTTTCAGCAAAAGATATTTTCGAGCAAGAGTTTGGACGTGAAGTCCGTGGGTATAGTAAGGTTGAAGTTGATGAATTTTTGGACGATGTCATCAAGGACTATGAAACTTATGCTGCCTTAGTCAAGTCTCTCCGTCAAGAAATTGCAGAGTTGAAGGAAGAATTGTCTCGCAAACCTGAATCTGCACCGGTTCAAGCAGAACCACTTGAAATGACAGCAACAACTTCTATGACGAATTTTGATATTTTAAAACGTTTAAATCGTCTTGAGAAAGAAGTATTTGGTAAACAAATTTTGGATAACTCTGATTTATAAGATCTTATTTGAAAAGTGCAATTTTTGGATAATCGCGTGAGGAGAATTTCTTTTCATGAGGAAAGTCCATGCTAGCACAGGCTGTGATGCCTGTAGTGTTTGTGCTAGGCGAAACCATAAGCCTAGGGACGAGAAATCGTTACGGCAGTTGAAATGGCTAAGTCCTTGGATAGGCCAGAGTAGGCTTGAAAGTGCCACAGTGACGGAGTCTTTCTGGAAACAGAGAGAGTGGAACGCGGTAAACCCCTCAAGCTAGCAACCCAAATTTCGGTCGGGGCATGGAGTACACGGAAACGAACGTAGTACTCTGACTGCTACCAGCTCTAGGCTGTTAGTAGTAGACAGATGATTATCGAAGGAAGTGGTCCTAGTCACTTCTGGAACAAAACATGGCTTATAGAAAATTGCATATAGGTTGGGGCTGAGAAAACTTTCTCAACCTCATTTTTTAAAGTGGACATATAGAAAGGTCTTATAAGACTGAAAATGAAAAAAGAATTTAATTTAATCGCTACTGCTGCAGCAGGTCTTGAAGCTGTTGTTGGACGAGAAGTGCGAGAGTTGGGCTACGATTGTCAGGTTGAAAACGGCCGTGTTCGTTTTCAAGGAGATGCGAAAGCCATCATCGAAACCAACCTCTGGCTTCGGGCAGCAGACCGTATCAAAATTATCGTAGGAACGTTCCCAGCTAAGACTTTTGAAGAGCTCTTCCAGGGAGTTTTCGCTCTAGATTGGGAAAATTATTTACCGCTTGGGGCTCGTTTTCCGATTTCGAAAGCAAAATGTGTTAAATCTAAACTTCACAATGAACCCAGTGTACAGGCTATTTCAAAGAAGGCTGTTGTTAAAAAGTTGCAAAAACACTACGCCCGCCCAGAAGATGTTCCTCTGATGGAGAATGGCCCAGAGTTTAAGATTGAGGTCTCTATTCTGAAAGACATAGCAACTGTCATGATTGATACGACAGGGGCTAGCCTCTTTAAACGTGGCTATCGTACCGAAAAAGGTGGTGCTCCTATCAAGGAAAACATGGCGGCAGCCATTTTGCAACTCTCTAACTGGTATCCAGACAAGCCCTTGATTGATCCGACCTGTGGTTCAGGAACTTTCTGTATCGAGGCAGTTATGATTGCTAGAAAAATGGCTCCAGGTCTTCGTCGCTCCTTTGCTTTTGAGGAATGGAACTGGATTAGCGATCGCTTGATTCAAGAAGTTCGCACAGAGGCGGCTAAGAAAGTGGATCGTGAGCTTGAGCTAGATATCATGGGCTGTGATATCGATGCTCGCATGGTGGAAATTGCTAAGGCTAATGCACAGGCAGCAGGTGTTGCAGGAGATATTACCTTTAAGCAGATGCGCGTGCAGGATTTGCGTTCTGATAAAATCAATGGAGTGATTATCTCTAACCCACCTTATGGAGAACGCTTGTCAGATGATGCAGGGGTTACTAAGCTTTATGCTGAGATGGGGCAAGTATTTGCGCCTCTGAAAACCTGGAGTAAGTTTATCCTAACTAGCGATGAAGCCTTTGAGATCAAGTACGGTAGTCAAGCGGATAAGAAGCGTAAGTTGTACAACGGAACTTTAAAAGTTGATTTGTATCAATATTTTGGTCAACGTATTAAACGTCAGGAAGTAAAGTAGGAAGGAAAACTCATGAGTAAGAAAAGACGGAATCGTCATAAAACAGAACATCAAGAAGCGCAATTTGATTTTGATGATGCCAAAGAGCTAACGGTTGGAGAAGCCATGCGAAAAAATGAAGAGGTGGAAGCAGGTGTGTTGCCTGGAGATTCTATCTTGGACAAGTATGTGAAACAACATAAAGATGAAATTGAAGCAGATAAGTTTGAAACACGTCAGTTTAGCAAGGATGATCTAGTTGAAAAAGAAGAGGTAGAAGAGATAGAGGAGACTCAGACTCTGGATAATTTGCTTCAAGAGCTTCGTGAGGAAACAGGAGTAACTTCTCCAGATCAAGAAGATGAATTGCGTCAGTTTGATGATTTAGAATTAACACGAGTTTCAGAAGCTCCTCTTGTCGAAGAATTTGAGACGGAAGAGGTACCATTAGTTGGAACGGAAGAGGCTCTCACACGTTCTCGAGTCACAGATAGTGAAGATGGAAAAAGTAAGAAGAAATGGGTGCTTTACGGTATTCTAGCAGCTTTAGTGGTTCTTATCCTTGGAACTGGTTATTATGTTTATCGTCAAGTGGCTCGTTCGACCAAGGAAATCCAAACTTCTCAATCAACTACAAATACGCAGTCAGATGCGGAAGAATTCAATAATTTATATGATGCCTTCTATACAGATAGCAATAAAACGGCTTTGAAAAATAGCCAGTTTGATAAGTTGAGCCAACTGAAGACCCTGCTTGATAAGCTGGAAGGTAGTCGTGAACATACCCTTGCCAAATCGAAGTATGATAGTCTAGCAACGCAAATCAAGGCCATTCAAGATGTAAATGCACAATTTGAGAAGCCAGCTATTGTTGATGGTGTGTTAGATACCAATGCCAAAGCCAAATCGAATGCTAAATTTACAGATATTAAAACTGGGAATACGGAGCTGGATAAATTGCTAGATAAGGCTATTAGCCTTGGTAAGAGCCAGCAAACAAGTACTTCTAGCTCAAGTTCAAGTCAAACTAGTAGCTCTAGTCAAGCAAGTTCAAATACTACTAGTGAGACAAGCCCAAGTAGCTCAAATACTGCATCAAATGAGACTAGAAGTTCTCGTAGTGAAATCAATATGGGCGTATCAAGTGCAGGAGTTGCTGTTCAAAGAAGTGCGAGTCGTGTTTCTTATAACCAGTCTGCTATTGATGATAGCAATAACTCTGCTTGGGATTTCGCTGATGGCGTCTTGGAACAAATCCTAGCGACTTCACGCTCACGTGGTTATATCACTGGTAACCAATACATCCTCGAACGTGTCAATATCGTTAATGGCAATGGTTATTACAACCTCTACAAGCCAGATGGAACCTATCTCTTTACCCTTAACTGTAAGACAGGATATTTTGTTGGAAATGGTTCTGGACATGCGGATGACTTGGACTACTAAGCAGTCGTTACAAAATTCTTTCTTTTCAAAAGTAAAAATGATAAAATAAAACAAATTAAACAAGAGGAGTGTCAAATGACAAAAGCTAACTTTGGTGTCGTAGGTATGGCCGTAATGGGTCGTAACCTTGCCCTTAATATTGAATCTCGTGGTTACACAGTTGCTATTTACAACCGTAGTAAAGAAAAAACGGAAGATGTGATTGCTTGCCATCCTGAAAAGAACTTTGTACCAAGCTATGACGTTGAAAGTTTTGTAAACTCAATCGAAAAACCTCGTCGTATCATGCTTATGGTTCAAGCTGGACCTGGTACAGATGCTACTATCCAAGCCCTTCTTCCACACCTTGACAAAGGTGATATCTTGATCGACGGCGGAAACACTTTCTACAAAGATACAATTCGTCGTAATGAAGAATTGGCAAACTCAGGTATCAACTTTATCGGTACTGGGGTTTCTGGTGGTGAAAAAGGTGCCCTTGAAGGTCCTTCTATCATGCCTGGTGGACAAAAAGAGGCCTACGAATTGGTTGCAGATGTTCTTGAAGAAATTTCAGCTAAAGCACCAGAAGATGGCAAACCATGTGTGACTTACATCGGTCCTGATGGAGCTGGTCACTATGTGAAAATGGTTCACAACGGTATCGAGTATGGTGATATGCAATTGATCGCAGAAAGCTATGACTTGATGCAACACTTGCTAGGCCTTTCTGCAGAAGATATGGCTGAAATCTTTACTGAGTGGAATAAGGGTGAATTGGACAGCTACTTGATCGAAATCACAGCTGATATCTTGAGCCGTAAAGACGATGAAGGCCAAGATGGACCAATCGTAGACTACATCCTTGATGCTGCAGGTAACAAGGGAACTGGTAAATGGACTAGTCAATCATCACTTGACCTTGGTGTGCCATTGTCACTCATCACTGAGTCAGTATTTGCACGTTACATCTCTACTTACAAAGAAGAACGCGTACATGCTAGCAAGGTTCTTCCAAAACCAGCTGCCTTCAAATTTGAAGGAGATAAGGCTGAGTTGATTGAAAAAATCCGTCAAGCCCTTTACTTCTCAAAAATCATTTCATACGCACAAGGTTTTGCTCAATTGCGTGTAGCTTCTAAAGAAAACAACTGGAACTTGCCATTTGCGGACATCGCATCTATCTGGCGTGATGGCTGTATCATCCGTTCTCGTTTCTTGCAAAAGATTACAGATGCTTACAACCGTGATGCAGACCTTGCCAACCTTCTTTTGGATGAATACTTCTTGGATGTTACTGCTAAGTACCAACAAGCAGTGCGTGACATCGTAGCTCTTGCGGTTCAAGCTGGTGTACCAGTGCCAACCTTCTCAGCAGCCATTACTTACTTTGATAGCTACCGTTCAGCTGACCTTCCAGCTAACTTGATCCAAGCACAACGTGACTACTTTGGTGCCCACACTTACCAACGTAAAGACAAAGAAGGAACCTTCCACTACTCTTGGTATGACGAAAAATAAGTAGGTCTGCCATGGGGAAACGGATTTTATTACTTGAGAAAGAACGAAATCTAGCTCATTTTTTAAGTTTGGAACTCCAAAAAGAGCAATACCGAGTTGATCAGGTTGAGGAGGGGCAAAAAGCCCTTTCCATGGCTCTTCAGACAGACTATGACTTGATTTTATTGAATGCTCATCTGGGGGATATGACAGCCCAGGATTTTGCAGACAAGCTGAGCCGAACTAAGCCAGCTTCAGTCATTATGGTCTTGGACCATCGCGAAGACTTGCAAGATCAGATTGAGGCAATCCAACGCTTTGCCGTTTCGTACATCTATAAGCCAGTTATTATTGAGAATTTGGTGGCTCGTATTTCAGCGATTTTCCGAGGTCGGGACTTTATCGACCAACACTGTAGTCAGATGAAGGTTCCAACGTCTTACCGCAATCTGCGTATGGATGTAGAACATCATACTGTTTATCGTGGCGAAGAGATGATTGCTCTGACGCGTCGTGAGTATGATCTTTTGGCTACTCTTATGGGAAGCAAGAAAGTTCTGACTCGTGAGCAGTTGTTGGAAAGTGTCTGGAAGTATGAAAGTGCGACCGAAACAAATATCGTGGATGTCTATATCCGTTATCTACGTAGCAAGCTTGATGTAAAAGGTCAGAAAAGCTACATTAAAACCGTTCGTGGTGTCGGTTACACCATGCAAGAATAGAAAATAGGTTAGGTGAACTCAGTTGTAATCATGCAACTGAGTTTATCAATTTCTTTGCCTTAGTTTGCTTAAAAGTTTTATTTTATCATCGAGCGATTGTGAAGGAAACAATCGCTTTTTTTGTGAAAATATAATAAAATAGATAGGAAAGAATAAATACTTGTATGAAAAATGGGACGGCTTTTTCGTCTAGCAAAAGGAAAATATGACAAAAAAAGTTGGTGTCGGCCAGGCACATAGTAAGATTATTTTAATAGGGGAGCATGCGGTCGTTTATGGCTATCCTGCCATTTCCTTGCCTCTTTTAGAGGTGGAGGTGACTTGTAAGGTGATTCCTGCAGCGAGTCCTTGGCGTCTCTATGAGGAGGATACCTTATCCATGGCGGTGTATGCTTCGCTGGAGTATTTAGATATCAAAGAGGCTTGCATTCGCTGTGAGATTGACTCGGCTATCCCTGAAAAACGGGGAATGGGTTCGTCGGCTGCTATCAGCATAGCGGCTATTCGTGCGGTATTTGACTACTATCAGGCAGAACTGCCTCATGATGTACTAGAAATCTTGGTCAATCGGGCGGAGATGATTGCTCATATGAATCCAAGTGGTTTGGATGCCAAGACCTGTCTCAGTGACCAGCCTATTCGCTTTATTAAGAACGTAGGATTTACAGAGCTTGAGATGAATCTATCTGCCTATTTGGTCATTGCAGATACGGGCGTCTATGGTCATACTCGTGAAGCCATCCAAGTGGTTCAAAGTAAGGGGAAAGATGCCCTACCGTTTTTGCATGCCTTGGGAGAATTGACTCAGCAGGCAGAAGATGCGATTTCACGAAAATATGCTGAAGGACTGGGGCAAATCCTCAGTCAAGCGCATTTACATCTAAAAGAAATTGGTGTTAGTAGCCTTGAGGCAGACCATCTGGTAGAAACGGCTCTTAACCATGGTGCTCTGGGTGCCAAGATGAGCGGTGGTGGGCTTGGAGGCTGTATCATAGCCTTGGCAGACAATTTGACACAAGCACAAGATCTAGCAGAAAGATTAGAAGAGAAAGGAGCTGTTCAGACATGGATAGAGAGCCTGTAACAGTACGTTCCTACGCAAATATTGCTATTATCAAATATTGGGGAAAGAAAAAAGAAAAGGAGATGGTGCCTGCTACTAGCAGTATTTCTCTGACTTTGGAAAACATGTACACAGAGACGACCTTGTCGCCTCTACCGACGGATGCGACAGCTGATGTCTTTTATATCAATGGTCAGTTACAAAATGAGGCTGAGCATGCCAAAATGAGCAAAATCATTGACCGTTACCGTCCAGAAGGTGAGGGCTTTGTCCGTATAGATACTCAAAACAATATGCCTACCGCAGCGGGCTTGTCATCAAGTTCTAGTGGTTTGTCTGCCTTGGTCAAGGCTTGTAATGCTTATTTCAAGCTTGGTTTAAATCGGAGTCAGTTGGCACAGGAGGCTAAGTTTGCCTCAGGATCTTCTTCTCGGAGTTTTTATGGACCGCTAGGAGCCTGGGATAAGGATAGTGGAGAAATTTACCCTGTAGAGACAGACTTGAAACTAGCTATGATTATGTTGGTGCTGGAGGACAAGAAAAAACCAATTTCTAGCCGTGACGGTATGAAACTTTGTGTGGAAACTTCGACGACTTTTGACGACTGGGTGCGTCAGTCTGAGAAGGACTATCAGGATATGCTGGCTTATCTCAAGGAAAATGATTTTGCCAAGGTTGGGGAATTAACGGAGAAAAATGCCCTGGCTATGCACGCTACGACAAAAACAGCATCACCAGCCTTTTCTTATCTGACCGATGCAAGCTATGAAGCCATGGACTTTGTCCGTCAGCTTCGCGGGCAAGGAGAATCCTGCTACTTTACCATGGATGCAGGTCCCAATGTCAAGGTCCTATGTCAAGAGAAAGACTTGGAGCATTTATCAGAAATCTTCGGTCAGCGTTATCGCTTGATTGTGTCAAAAACAAAGGATTTGAGTCAAGATGATTGCTGTTAAAACTTGCGGAAAGCTCTATTGGGCAGGTGAATATGCTATTTTAGAGCCCGGACAGTTGGCCTTGATAAAGGCTATTCCCATCTATATGAAGGGCGAGATTGCTTTTTCTGATAGTTACCGTATCTACTCAGATATGTTTGATTTCGCAGTTGATTTGACGCCAAATCCTGACTATAGCTTGATTCAAGAAACAATTGCTTTGATGAATGGCTTCCTCGCTGATCGTGGGCAAACCTTGCGACCTTTTTCTTTGGAAATCCGAGGAAAAATGGAAAGAGAAGGGAAAAAGTTTGGTTTAGGTTCTAGCGGTAGCGTCGTTGTCTTGGTCATCAAGGCTCTGCTGGCTCTATATAATCTTTCGGTTGATCAGGATCTCTTGTTCAAGCTGGCCAGTGCTGTCTTGCTTAAGCGCGGAGACAATGGTTCTATGGGGGACATTGCCTGTATTGTGGCAGAGGATTTGGTTCTCTACCAGTCATTTGATCGCCAGAAGGTGGCTGCTTGGTTGGAAGAAGAAAATTTGTCGACAGTTTTAGAGCGTGATTGGGGCTTTTCAATTTCACAAGCGAAACCAACTTTAGAATGTGATTTCCTAGTGGGATGGACCAAGCAAGTAGCTGTGTCTAGTAACATGGTTCAGCAAATTAAGCAAAATATCAATCAGAATTTTTTAAGTTCCTCAAAAGAAACGGTGGTTTCTTTGGTAGAAGCCTTGGAACAGGGGAAATCAGAAAAAATTATCGAGCAAGTAGAAGTAGCCAGCCGGCTTTTAGAAGGCTTGAGCACAGATATTTACACACCTTCGCTCAGACAGTTGAAAGAAGCTAGTCAAGATTTGCAGGCTGTTGCCAAGAGTAGCGGCGCTGGTGGTGGTGATTGTGGTATTGCCTTGAGTTTTGATGAGCAATCAACTGAAACCCTAAAAAACCGTTGGGCCGATCTGGGGATTGAGCTCTTATACCAAGAAAGGATAGGACATGACGACAAATCGTAAGGATGAGCATATCCGCTATGCCCTTGAGCAGAAAAGTTCCTATAATAGCTTTGATGAGGTGGAGTTGATTCATTCTTCCTTGCCTCTTTACGACCTGGATGAAATCTATCTGTCGACAGAGTTTGCTGGTCGAAAGTGGGATTTTCCTTTTTATATCAATGCCATGACGGGTGGAAGCGATAAGGGAAGAGAAATCAATCAAAAACTAGCTCAGGTGGCAGAAGCCTGTGGTATTTTATTTGTAACGGGTTCTTATAGCGCAGCCCTCAAAGATCCAGCAGATGACTCTTTTTCTGTCAAGTATGATCATCCAAATCTCCTTCTTGGAACCAATATTGGATTGGACAAGTCTGTCGAGTTAGGACTTCAGACTGTAGAAGAAATGAATCCTCTTATCCTGCAGGTGCATGTCAATGTTATGCAGGAATTGCTCATGCCCGAGGGAGAAAGAACGTTTAGAAACTGGCAATCGCATTTGGCAGACTATAGCAAGCAAATCCCTGTTCCGATTGTCCTCAAGGAAGTGGGCTTTGGAATGGATGTGAAGACCATCGAGAGAGCCTATGAATTGGGCGTTCGAACCTTTGACCTGTCAGGTCGTGGTGGTACCAGCTTTGCCTATATTGAAAACCGTCGCAGTGGTCAGCGTGATTATCTCAATCAATGGGGCCAGTCTACTATGCAAGCCCTTCTCAATGCCCAAGAATGGAAAGACAAGGTCGAACTTTTGGTTAGCGGAGGGGTTCGGAATCCGCTGGATATGATTAAGTGTTTAGTTTTTGGCGCCAAGGCTGTAGGACTGTCTCGAACCGTTCTAGAGTTGATTGAAACCTATTCAGTTGAAGAAGTGATTGGCATTGTCCAAGGATGGAAAGCAGATCTACGCTTGATCATGTGTGCTCTTAATTGTGCAACCATAGCAGATCTGCAAAGCGTAGATTACATTCTTTATGGAAAATTAAAAGAAGCAAAGGATCAGATGAAAAAGGCGTAACCACCGCCTTTTTTTCCATCCTCAGACTGAGGTGACTTTTTTGAAGTGTGATAAAATAGAAGGGAGAGGATCAACCTATGAGAAAATTTAAAATCTTTTTATTTATCGAAGCCTGTCTTTTGACAGGAGCTCTGATTTTGATGGTATCAGAGCATTTTTCGCGTTTTCTGCTGATTCTATTCCTCTTTTTGCTTTTGATTCGCTATTACACTGGTAAAGAGGGAAATAATCTTCTTTTAGTGGTGGCAAGCATTCTCTTCTTTTTCATCGTCATGCTCAATCCTTTTGTGATTCTAGCTATTTTTGTTGCGGTCATCTATAGCCTCTTTATTCTTTATCCGATGATGAACCAGGAAAAAGAGCAGACCAATTTGGTTTTTGAAGAGGTGGTAACGGTTAAGAAGGAGAAAAATCGTTGGTTTGGAAATCTCCATCATTTTTCAAGCTACCAGACTTGCCAGTTTGATGATATCAATCTCTTTCGTCTCATGGGCAAGGACACTATTCATCTGGAGAGAGTTATCCTAACCAATCATGACAATGTCATTATCCTCAGAAAGATGGTAGGAACGACCAAAATCATCGTGCCTGTAGATGTAGAAGTCAGTCTCAGTGTTAACTGTCTCTATGGGGATTTGACTTTTTTCAATCAGCCCAAGCGTGCTCTCCGCAATGAACACTATCATCAGGAAACAAGAGACTATCTCAAGAGTAACAAGAGCGTCAAGATTTTCTTGACCACTATGATTGGGGATGTTGAGGTGATCAGAGGATGAAAAAACAAGCTTATGTAATCATTGCCATTACCTCCTTCCTGTTTGTCTTATTTTTCTCCCACAGCTTGTTGGAAATGCTTGACTTTGACTGGTCTATCTTTCTGCACGATGTCGAAAAAACAGAAAAATTTGTTTTTTTGCTATTGGTCTTCAGCATGTCCATGACCTTTCTCTTGGCCCTGTTTTGGAGAGGTATCGAAGAGCTTTCTCTAAGAAAAATGCAGGCTAATCTCAAGCGTTTATTGGTAGGGCAAGAAGTGGTTCGGGTTGCAGATCCGGATTTGGATGCCAGTTTCAAGTCCTTGTCAGGTAAACTTAACCTTTTGACAGAAGCGCTTCAAAAGGCTGAAAATCACAGCCTTTCTCGGGAAGAGGAAATCATCGAGAAAGAACGGAAGCGAATTGCTCGGGATTTGCATGATACGGTCAGTCAGGAGTTGTTTGCGGCTCACATGATTTTGTCAGGTGTCAGCCAGCAGACTTTAAAATTGGATAGAGAAAAGATGCAGATCCAGTTGCAGAGTGTCACAGCTATTTTAGAAACCGCCCAGAAGGATTTGAGAGTCTTGCTCCTGCACTTGCGCCCAGTTGAATTGGAACAAAAGAGCTTGATAGAAGGGATTCAAATTCTTCTAAAAGAGCTTGAGGACAAGAGTGACCTCAAAGTTAGTCTCAAGCAAAATGTGACGAAATTGCCTAAGAAAATCGAGGAACATATCTTCCGTATCCTGCAAGAGTTGATCAGCAATACCCTCCGACATGCTCAGGCATCTTGTCTGGATGTCTATCTCTATCAGACCGATTTTGAATTGCAGCTGAAGGTGGTGGACAATGGGATTGGTTTTCAGTTAGGGAGTTTAGACGACTTGAGTTATGGACTCCGCAATATCAAGGAGCGGGTTGAAGATATGGCAGGGACGGTTCAGTTATTAACAGCTCCCAAGCAAGGGCTGGCGGTTGATATCCGTATTCCCCTGCTTGATAAGGAATGATAAAGGAGTAAAGATGAAAATTTTACTGGTAGATGACCATGAAATGGTCCGATTGGGCTTGAAAAGCTACTTTAATCTCCAAGATGATGTAGATGTTGTGGGTGAGGCGGCCAATGGGTCTCAAGGTATTGAGTTAGCCTTGGAATTGCGCCCAGATGTTATTGTCATGGATATCGTCATGCCTGAAATGAATGGAATTGACGCTACCTTGGCCCTCCTCAAAGAATGGCCTGAAGCCAAGATTTTGATTGTGACCTCTTACTTAGACAATGAAAAAATCATGCCTGTCTTAAATGCTGGTGCTAGGGGCTATATGCTCAAGACTTCAAGTGCGGATGAATTGCTGCACGCTGTTCGTAAGGTAGCTACTGGGGAGCTGGCCATTGAGCAAGAGGTCAGTAAGAAGGTCGAATACCACCGCAATCATATAGAACTACATGAGGACTTAACTGCGCGTGAGCGAGATGTGCTTCAACTCATCGCCAAGGGCTACGAAAATCAGCGCATCGCAGACGAACTTTTTATCTCTCTCAAGACGGTCAAGACTCATGTGTCCAATATCCTAGCCAAGCTGGAGGTCAGCGATCGCACCCAGGCAGCAGTTTATGCCTTTCAGCATCACTTGGTGGGGCAGGAAGATTTTTAATTGTTATATAAGAATAATATTGGAGAAATGGCTGAGCTTAGTATCAAAGAAGCGAGCAAGTACCTCTAGCACGATAAAATATTTTTTTCACAATATTTTATGTTATTTGTTGACATTCATTTTATAGGGGAGTAGAATAAAGCTAAAGATAACTAAGGTAATATAGTATTTATCAAAGGATATAAAAAATCCAAAAGGAGGTTAGAATCATGTCTCCGTAAATTATCAAAATAAGGTCACTAGAGCGTTAAGGGATTTTGAAGAAAGGATTTTTGTCATGAAAAAATATATTACTTATGCAGCTTTATTACTTACTTCAGGAGCTTTATTATCAACTACTCATGTAGTTAGTGCAGGAACTACAACGTCTACCACTAAAGTGACTACATCACAAACAACTTTACAGTATACAAGCGAGAAAGAAGCAATTGATCAACTTGTTAAAGAAGGTAAAATTAAGGTTGAAGATGCAGAACACGTTAAGTTGGTAGGATTTTCTCCTAGAGAATTAACTCAAGTAGAAAGCGATCAAGAAAAAATAGCATTTAATCAAAATAGAGATGGTAAAGGAACCTGGATGCAAACAGATGGCCGCTGGTGGTTCAAATATACTTCAGGTGGGTATGCTAAACATTGGGAATTGTTAGATGAGAAATGGTATTATTTTGATGATCAAGGTTGGATGAAATCAAATGAGTGGATTAACCCAGATGGTAATTGGTACTATCTTTCAAATGATGGAGCTATGCTAACCGATTACAATAGAGTTAATGGAAAACCTTATTTCTTTAGATCTAACGGCGTTTTGGTAGAAAATAAAGGTCAGGCAATTGCTGAGTATGCAGAGACATTTGTAGATAAAATCCCATATGTTGGGGGTTGGGCAGACTTGAATAAGGGTGTAGATTGCTCAGGATTTACACATGCCATATATAAAAACTTTGACATTTACTTAGGAACTGATACTAGATCTCAATTTAAGCAAGGAATTGATGTAACTGGTAATGAAAAACCTGGAGATTTAATTTTCTTTAATAATCTTGAACATGTGGGAATTAATATTGGCGGTAACCAAGTGGTTCACGCAAATTATGTAAGAAAATTTGTAAACATAACTAACAATGAATACATTGGATCTATTGACGGAGCTAGACGAGTTTGGTAACAATAAAATTTAAATGTCATAAATAATTTGTTACTAATTGGAGGAAACGGCTATGAAAAAATCTAAACTACTTACACTTGGTTTGCTTGCAGGTGCTGGTCTACTATTGTCTATCAATCAAGTACAGGCTGCAGATACTTGGGTTAAAAATGGTGCTGACTGGAATCTTTCACAAGATGGCAGTTTCGCTAAAAACAAATGGGTACAAAACGCAGGTTCTTGGTACCACTTTGACGGTTCTGGTAAAATGCAGACAGGCTGGCTCAAAGATGGGAATACATGGTATTCGCTCGCAGACAGTGGCGCTATGCGTACTGGCTGGTACAAGGAAGGTAGCACCTGGTACTCACTTGCAAATAGTGGTGCTATGCGCACAGGTTGGTACAAAGAAGGGTCTACATGGTATTACCTCAAAGACAGTGGCGCTATGGCAACAGGATGGGCGACTGCAAATGGTCAATGGTCTTACTTTGAAAAATCAGGTGCTATGGTAGCAGATAAAGCTGTTCCAGCAAGCGATGGGGAAAGTTATGTCATTGGTAAGGATGGTTATATGTTAACCAAACTCCCAAGTCAGGTTGAACAAGATCCTTTTGATGATACAGTTATTACAGATATCGTTACTTTGTCTGATGGTTATGACTATCACCTTGTTCATAAGAAAGATGGAGTTGTTATCGAAAAGAATGCCTGGTATATCAAACCTATTGTTGAACGTTTTTCTTATCAAAAGATTGGCGATATAAAACGAAATACTTTAGATGCCATTACTGATAATAAAAAACCAGGGGAAGAAATTGATCCTAAAGCTGTCATAAAGAATTTCCAAAACTTACCAAATAAGTATTACTTTGGAGCAGATGGACGTAAGGTTGCGAATCTACCAGAATTCACTACTCACTTCCCTATTCAAAAAGTTGGGTCTGAACTTTATCTTAAAAACTCAAGTCCAGTTATTAGTCTAGATTCATCTGGATTGACAATTAATGACAATAAACTTTATCTAAGAGGTGCCAATGATGATAATGGTAAACTTGTAACTGGATATTTTACAATGTTTATGGACGGATTATTATCTAAAGATCACCATATTTTGGGCTATGCAGATGAATCTGGTGAAATCGTGAAGATGAAAGTTTTGCCTAATGATTTCCGTGATTATATTGAAAAAGGAATTTCCGGTTTTTATGGAGAAACTGTTAGATATGACAGTTCAACAGGAAATGTTTCTGTTGTGAAATAAACTATCTGACATAGTAAAAAGAAAAAAGCGAACAGTTTTGTTTACTAGGAAGTCATGTTCATTTCACTATAGAACAGGAGGAAATGGCTATGAAAAAATCTAAACTACTTACACTTGGTTTGCTTATAGGTGCTGGTCTGCTTTTATCTATCAACCAAGCACAGGCTGCAGATACTTGGGTTAAAAATGGTGCTGACTGGAATCTTTCTCAAGATGGCAGTCTCGCTAAAAACAAATGGGTACAAAATGCTGGCTCATGGTATCATTTTGACAGCACTGGTAAAATGCAGACAGGCTGGCTCAAAGAAGGCAATACTTGGTATTCACTAGCAGATAGTGGTGCTATGCGCACAGGCTGGTACAAGGAAGGCAATACCTGGTACTCACTCGCAAATAGTGGTGCCATGCGCACTGGCTGGTATAAGGAAGGTAACACCTGGTACTCATTAGCTAATAGTGGCGCTATGCGTACTGGCTGGTACAAAGAAGGCAACACATGGTACTATCTTCATTTTAGTGGTTCTATGATGACAGGTTGGGAGTGCATAAATGGTGATTGGTATTATTTTGAACAATCAGGTGCAATGGCCTCTGATAGAGTTGTAAATTCTAGTGATGGAACAGGCTATATTCTCAGCAAGGATGGACATATGTTCACTTTACAAGATAGCCCTTATAAACATGATGATATTGTTCGTTTAGGCGATGGATATGAATATCTGATTAAAGCAAAATATGATGGGAATAAATTTACTGATGTTATAGTGGCTAAAAACACTTGGTATGTCAAACCTGAGTTCAAGAAGTTTTCCGACAAATATGGGGATCATGTTGCAAATATAACCTTAGCTTTAGTGGATAATAAAGAAAAAGGACAAGAAATTGATCCTAAAGCTGTTATTCGTAATTTCCAAAATCTG